>CAZPUO010000071.1:0-11180 GCA_964589745.1 uncultured Methanotrichaceae archaeon | reverse complement strand
GGCCCCCTGACCACGCCCAAGAAGGGCGATCCCTGGCCAAACCTGGAGAGCGCCAACGTCTCCATGCGCCGCGAGCTGGACCTCTTCGCCAACGTCCGGCCTGTGAAGGTTCCAGAGCAGGGCATCGACTGGATCTTCTACAGGGAGAACACGGAAGGAGAGTACGTCCTGGGCAGCATGGGCTTCAACGTAACTAGCGATCTGGCGGTGGACTTCAAGGTGATCACAACACCAGGTGCAGAGCGCATCGTGCGCCTTGCTTTTGAGTATGCCAAAAAGAACGGCATCGGGCGCGTTTCGGCAGTCACCAAGGCCAATGTCATCAAGACTACCGACGGAAAATTCCTGGAGACCGCCAGGCGCGTGGCCAAGGACTACCCTGACATCCAGTTCGACGACTGGTTCGTGGACATCATGGCAGCCAAGCTGGTGGACGAGAAGCGCAGAAGGGACTTCAAAGTTATCGTGCTTCCCAATCTCTACGGAGACATCCTCACCGACGAGGCTGCAGAGTTCCAGGGCGGCGTGGGAACGGCCGGAAGCGCCAACATCGGCAAGAGGTACGCCATGTTCGAGGCCATCCACGGCTCCGCTCCCAGGATGGTGCAGGAGGGGCGGGCTGAGTATGCCGATCCATCCAGCATGATGCGCGCTGCTGTCATGCTCCTTCGCCACATCGGCTTTGTGGACCAGGCCCAACGGTTCGAGATGGCCCTGGACATCTGCGGCCAGTTTGAGAAGAAGGTCTGCCTCACTGGCCGCGCCGGCGGCGCCAGCGGTGCCGAGTTTGCAGACTACGTGATGAAGACCTTGAAGGACCAGAACCTGGAGAGCCGCTGGAAGAGCTTGCGTAAGATAGAAGCAAAATAGCAGTAAAGAGAGTAAAGCTTTAGTCGAATAAAACCACTGGAATATTGTGGAAAACCTGGCAAAGGCATTTCTAACGCTTCGTGGGGAGGATTTCTCTCTGCTTGGCGCCATTGAGTCCGGGATGAGGGACCACGAGTGGGTTCCTCTCCCGGAGATCTCGCGGCTCTCCGGCCTGTCGGCCCGCAAGGCCGGGTACAGGCTGGGCCTCCTCTTCGAGCAAAAGCTAGTCAGTCGGGAGACCTTACACTATGACGGCTATCAGATAGATTTCGATGCCTACGATCTCCTGGCGCTGTCGGAGTTCGTGAAGCGCGACTACGTTTCGAGCATCGGCGAGCGGATCGGTGTGGGCAAGGAGTCGGTAGTCTACGCCGCAAAAGGCGAGATCGCTCTTGTCATCAAGTTCCACCGACAGGGAAGAGCCAGCTTCAAGCACGTGCGCCGTCTGCGCGATCACCTCACTGATCTGCCCCGCGTCCCGTGGCTTTATGCCGCGTCCTTAGCTGCACGCCATGAGTTCCAGGTCATGCAGAGGCTCTATCCGACAGTCTCCGTACCGAGGCCCGTGGCCCTAAACCGTCATGCTCTGGCCATGGAGTTCGTGGCCGGCAATCAGCTCAACAAAATCACTCTCTCCGACCCAGAGGGCTGCCTGGAGACGATCCTGGAGGACGTGAGGAAGGCCTGGCACCTTGGCATCGTTCATGCCGATCTTTCCGAATTCAACATAATGGCAACCGAAACAGGTCCCAGGATCATCGATTGGCCGCAAGCTGTAGAAAGCACCCATCCCCATGCCCAGGAGCTTCTGGAGAGGGATATCTCCAACATACTTCGCTTCTTTGCCCGCAAGTACAGGCTGGATATGCCACTGGAGACGGCCCTGGAGCGTGCAAGAGGGGCTGGTGCGAGTTGACCATATTCGGTGTGGATATCGCCAGCGGCTCACCCAGCAGCCGCCAGACGCCGAGCTACTCACTCGTTGTTTTGGAAGGAGACGCGACATCCAATTATCACATGATCAGCAGGCACAAGCTGATTCGGCTCATTCGGGAGCGTCATCCGGAGATTGTGGCCATGGATAACGTTCATGAGCTGGCATCCGACCGAAAGGAACTCATCAACCTTATGCGGCGGCTGCCATCCGCAACGAAGCTGGTGCAGGTGACCGGTGGGGATAAAACCGAAGCCCTGGTCAAGGTAGCCCGCTGGCACGGCATCTCCTTTGACCGGACAAAATCCCTGGAAGAGGCAGAGGCCTGCGCAAGGCTGGCGGCCAAAGGCGTCGGAGCAGTTCTGTCGGCCTTCGAGGATCGCACCTGGATTAAGGTGAGCCGAAGGCGTTCACCTGGTCGCGGGGGCTGGAGCCAGAACCGCTACTCTCGCAAGATTCACGGCGCAGTGAAGGGCCTGGCCCGCGAGGTGGAAAGACAACTCCATGAGGCGGGCCTGGAGTACACATCCAGGGCCGTGGAGGGCTTGGGCGGTTATACCAGGGCGGAGTTCATCGTAGAGGCTTCGCGGGATAAGGTGCACATCGATCCCGGCTACTATTGCGATGCCCAGCTCAAGGTGCAGAGCATTGAGCGGCCGGAGCTGCAATTCAAACCCCTCCTGCAAAGAAGAGGATACATCATCTTGGGCCTGGATCCTGGGACGACCACAGGCATAGCGGCAATAAGCCTCAACGGCGAGCTGATAGATCTGGCATCCGCCCGTGCCATGTCCTCTTCTGACGTTATTGAATGGATTGCCGCCCGAGGAAGGCCGCTGGTGGTGGCCACGGACGTCTTCCCCACGCCTGGCGCTGTGGAGAAGGTGAAGCGGGCATTCAATAGCGTACTCTACTCTCCTGGCGCGGATGTTCCTGCGGAAGAGAAGATCGCCCTCGCCAAGGAGTTCGGCTACAGAAATGACCATGAGCGAGATGCATTGGCGGCAGCCGTCAGCGCCTTCAAGAGATACAAGAACAAGTTCCTGCAGGTGGAGAAGAAAGTCCCTGCCGAGATAGATCCCGATGAAGTGAAGGCTCTGGTGGTCAAAGGCTACTCCATCGAGAATGCCATAGCCGAGTTCCTGGAGCCGCCTCTGCCAGTGGCCAGGCCAGCTGCTCCGCCTGAGCCGACAGATGCAGCTCCCGCGGCAGCAGCCCTGCGAGGCCTGAACCTGCAGCTTACAGAACAGGTCAGGACACTGCGTGCTTACGTGGACGAGCTCAAAGCCGACCTGGAGGAGAAGGATGCCGCATTGCGAGGGGCGAGCACCAGGCTGGATAGGCTCAGAGATAAAACCACACGAGAGATCAAGCGCGACCAGGAGATCAAGATTCGAGATAAGGAGATAGAGCGGCTGCGAGCCCTGCTGCGCTCGGAGAGAAAATACATAAAAAAGTTGAAAAAGTATCTGGTGCGCCAGAAGAAAGCAGAGCAAATAGAGGCGCTGAAAGGCTTGCAAAGGCTGAAGCCGCTGGAGGCATTCTCCAAAGAAGCCGTGGCCGTGGCCTCAGATCGCTGGGGCCTGGAAAAAGGAGATCTTGTCCTGCTGGAGAACGCCAGCGGCGGTGGAAGGAATACAGCGGATCTTCTCATAGCCCAGGGTATCGAGGCTGTGATAACGGACAGCGTTATGGCTGTGGCAGTGAAAGAGTACTTCCAGGAAAGCGGCATACCCGTATACTCCAGCAAAGAGCTGCCCGTCCAGAAGATCGATGGTTTGCCCTTTGTCAGGCCGGAGGATTTGGAGGCTGCCAGGGCCAGATGGGCTGAGCAGATGAGAACCCATCAGGCGGAGCGGCAAGCTGAACGCCTGGAAAGCATCATCCAGGAGTACCGAGTAGAAAGAAGGAAAGAGGAGCGGAAGCCGCCGAAACAGGCCTAGTCCCGGAAAACATTTTAAAGTTATTATGTTCACCTAAATCGTTTATGCCTGCTTTTGTTCCTGTAAATGATTTCTAAGGTCTCAAAGCGGCAATAATAACCGTTCAGGTAGACGGTTATCCCCTGGAAATAATGATGTGCCCCAAGATGTTTTTTTTTAAAAAAATAGAAATAATATTTTGTTATTAAACGCCTTTCACCCGTTCAGCTCCGCCAGCCCCTCCGGCCTTTCCATAAGAGCAGTTCCCACCAGCAGCACGTCCGCGCCCGCTCTGGCCATGCGCAAGGCATCCTCGCGGGAGTGAATGCCGCTCTCTGCGACCAGGAAGATGCCCGCCTCCCTGGCCACCGGTGCAAGCTGCTCAAAGGTGCAAAGATCGACCTCCAGAGTCATGAAGTTGCGATTGTTGATGCCTATGATCGTTGCACCGCTCTGCAGAGCTTGCTCCAGCTCTTCAGTCGTGTGCACCTCCACCAGAGGCTCCATTCCCAGGGATCTGGACTTCCGAACCAGGGCCTTCAGATCTATTCCCAGTGCGGCGATGAGCAAAACCAGATCGGCCTTCGCCTCATCGAGCTGCCTTTCGTTGAAGATGAAATCCTTGCGCAGAACTGGAAGCTGGCTGGCCTCTCTGGCCGTCCTCAGGTTGTCTATCGAGCCAAGAAAATGAGTCGGCTCGGTAAGGACGGAGATAGCACAGGCACCACATGACTCGTAGGCTCGGGCAAAGCTTGCCACCTCCTCAGGGAGAAGCGGCCTTCCCAGGATGCGAGGCTTGATCTCCGCGATAATGGGCAAAATCCCCCGCGCACGAAGAGACTTTGCCGAGCCTACCAGGTCCCGGGTTTTGTCAGACTGCCAGGAAGAAGGTCCCGGTCCTCGCTCCCTTGAGGCTTTAAGGATGCCTTCGATCACTGGGTGCATCCCACCACGTCCTCGACCCAGTTGGAGATGATCTTCATTCCCGAGGGCGTAAGCACAGATTCTGGATGGAACTGAACGCCTGAGTGAGGATTGCTCTTATGCCTGATTCCCATGACCACGCCATCCGGGGTGGAGGCGGCTATCACCAGGGAAGGGGCCAGCCGCTCCACAGCCAGAGAATGATAGCGCCCGCCCACTAGCGGGTTCTCCAGGCCGCGGAAGATGCCTTTACCATCGTGCTTTATCTCCGAAGTCTTGCCGTGCAGCGGCCTGGTGTGGGAGATGGTTCCGCCATAGGCCAGGTTCATGGCCTGATGGCCCAGGCAGACGCCCAGGATGGGAGTGCGCTCGAATTTCTTTATGATCTCCAGGCAGCTTCCGATGTCTCTAGGGGTGGCAGGATGGCCTGGTCCGGGCGAGATCACTATTCCTAGAGGTTGCATGTCCTCGACCTCGGAAAGGCGGATCTGGTTGGAGCGAACAGTGGTGTTCTCATAAAACACAGAGACGTAATCCACCAGGTTCCAGACAAACGAATCCTGGTTGTCCACGAAGAGGATTGGTCTCATCAGGCTACCCCCAGAGCGCGTTTCATGGCCGCCATCTTGCGTTCCGTCTCCTGGTACTCTCGCAGAGGGTCGGAGTCGGCCACAATACCTGCTCCTGCCTGAACGGTGGCTACGCCATCCTGCAGGAGGATGCTCCTGATGGCGATGGCGAAGTCCGCGCTTCCGTCAATCGAGAAGTAGCCGATGCCGCCTCCATAAAGGCCCCGGGACTCATCTTCCAGGTCGTCGATGATCTCCATAGCCCGAAGCTTTGGAGCGCCGGAGAGGGTGCCTGCCGGAAAGACAGCTCTTGCCGCATCGAACTGGTCGCATTCCGCACGGAGTTTTCCGACCACGGTGGTCTCAATGTGCTGCACATGAGAGTACTTCAAGACCGACATAAAGTCTTGTACTTCAACGGTTCCCGAGCTGCAGACGGACCGCACATCATTCCTGCCCAGATCGACCAGCATAACGTGTTCAGCCCTCTCTTTCTCGTCCTGCAACATGGCTTTGGACAGAGCCTCGTCCTCTGCGGCCGTCTTTCCCCGAGGGCAAGTGCCGGCGATGGGGTTTACTCTCAGCTCACCTGCGAAGGCGGAAAAGAGCGTCTCAGGCGAGGCGCCCACGATGGAGAGGTCACCGAACTCAAATAGGTAGGTGTAAGGGCTGGGATTAATGCTGCGCAGCCTTCTATAAAGTATGACGGGATTGGTACATTTCACGCGCGCTGACCTGGCCAGCACCACCTGGAAGATATCCCCGTCCTTGATGTGAACTTTGGATCGAAGAACTCCTTCCTGGTATCTGGCCGCGTCTCCCATGCTGATAAGATCTCCTTCCAGCTCTTCGGCCTCGTTGTCCTTGGGGTCTATGCCCTCGATGATCTCGATCAGGTCCGTCTTGGCCCCCGGAAATATGGGAGCTACAGCGAAGTAGACCTTCCTGGTGAGATGGTCGAAGATGAAAGTGCTCTCTGAAACCGCGAATTGAGCATCCGGCGTTGAGGAGCTGGAGCTTCTGCCCAGACGCTCCAAGACCAGGTCATAGGCCAGGTAGCCGATTCCGCCTCCAAAGAAGACCTGGCGGCCGAAGCCATTGGCATCACCGCATCTTTGGCAGGGAACGGCTGCTCGCAGTGCGTCGAATAGGTCAAATCCCTCTTTTATCCTGCCTTCCAGCCTTTTGCCTGACCTTTGAAGATCAATGCAGTTCGAGAGACGCTCCGCCATCTGCTCCAGTCCGCCGTTGAAGAACTCCATCGAAAGCTTGCGGTTCTTGATGGTCACCAGGGCGGATGGATCTGCTCCTACAAAGGAGAAGCGCGCCCTATTGCCTGATTTTTCTACGGATTCCAGAAGGTAAGGGTACCTACGCCCGCGCAGCGCCAGGTAGAGCGAAAGGGGTGCATCAACGCTGACTTTGTCCGAGACATCCAACATGACTGGTTCTAGAGGCATGATCTCACCTGTTCCACAAAGGCTGACATCTTGGCTGGATCTTTTCTGCCGTCCGTTTCCACGCCGCTGGAAACATCCACGGCATAGGGCCTCACCTTTCCGATGGCTTCACGAACGTTAGATGGATTCAACCCACCGGCCAGAATAACAGGGACGTTCAACCTCCTCGCCAGATCTGCGCTCAAGTTCCAATCATGAGTCTCCCCTGAGCCACCCAGCATTCCATCTTTGAAAGTATCCAAAAGGACTGCATCCGCGGCCCTACTTAGCTGGTTGACAGCATCTGACCCGGCTGTGGCCGCAGCTATAATCTTCTGAGGCACTAGGCCTTTCAATTCTCGGATCTCTGCTCCACCAAATAGGCTATGCAACTGCAAGAGATCCGCTTTCGTCTCTCGGGAAAGCCGCACTGCATCGTCCAGATCATGGGGCGAGATCACGGCCACGCTCTTGACAAACACAGGCACTCTTTCAATCAACGCCCCGGCCGCCTTGGCGGAGATGCAGCGGTGCGAGCGCTCTATCTCCACCACGAAACCCACAGCGTCTGCACCCGCAGCTAAAGCGTAGCCCAGATCGAGCTGATCGGTCAGCCCGCAGATCTTGACCCTGGTCAAAGGAACCGCCCCAGCTTCTGTGGATCGCCATTTACGGCCACCATCTTCTTCAGAGTCCCCAGAGCCTTTCCCGAATCAAGGGCTGCCTCGGCCAGCCTCGCACCCTCCTCCAGCGTGGAGGCGCGTCCGGATACGTAGATGGCTGCCCCGGAGTTCATGGCGATGATGTCGCGGGCTGCAGATCGCTCTCCTTTCATCACCTTTACCAGCTTTAAGGCGTTCTCCTCGGGCATTCCTCCGGCGATCGCCTCCGCCTTAGCCAGGCCGTATCCGAAGTCCTCGGGATGAAGCTGGTAGTTTTTCACGGTTCCTTCTTTCAGCTCAGAGAC
Organism: uncultured Methanotrichaceae archaeon; assembly: GCA_964589745.1. Taxonomy (GTDB): domain Archaea; phylum Halobacteriota; class Methanosarcinia; order Methanotrichales; family Methanotrichaceae; genus Methanothrix. The sequence goes on along the minus strand of CAZPUO010000071.1, from coordinate 3,555 downwards.
GACGGTCTCGCCTGTGTTCGTGATCTCGTCCATGCCCATGCCGTGTACCACCATGGCCCGGTCGGCTCCCAATATCCGGAGCACATTGGCCAGCTTCTCGCATAGTTTGGGGTCGTAGACTCCCATTACCTGCGCCTTCGCGCCAGCGGGATTGGTCAAGGGGCCGAGGATGTTGAAGACTGTGCGTATTCCCAGTTCCCGCCGCAGCTGACCGACGCGCTTCATGGCCGGGTGAAAGATGGGAGCCAGCATGAATCCAATTCCCAAGGTCTCGATCATGGACTGGACCTCCGCGGGCTGAGGCGAGATGTTCACACCCAGTTCGGAGAGAACATTGGCGCTTCCGCATTTCGAGGATACGGCATAGTTCCCGTGCTTGGCCACGGGCACATCGCAGGCTGCTGTGACGAATGCGGCGGCCGTGCTCACATTGATGGTGTTGGAGGCGTCTCCTCCCGTGCCGCAGGTGTCCACCAGGTTCCCACTTACGCGGGGATTAATGCGGACGGCGGAGCTTCTCATCTTGCTGGCCAGGCCTGCTATTTCGGATGCGGATTCCCCTTTCATACGCAAAGCTATGAGGAGAGCGCCTATCTGGGCGTCCGTCGCAATGTCGAAGATCTCGCCCATGAGAGCCTCGGCCTCCTCGACGCTCAGGTCATGCCCGTCTACTATTTTCTGAAGATAATTCAAAGGAATCACCGATCTAATGTATAAGTTTGTACTATAATGGATAGAAAAATGCATTATATTTAAGGATTATGCACCAGCGTTCACGAACCGCCATTATCGTCGATCAATAAGACGAGGAAAAAATGCAACATGGAGAAACGGAGACTGCATTGTGCAAGTAAAATGAGATTATAATAATATATAAAATAAATTAAATTGAAATAAATGTGTCGAGGATTACCATTTGCCTGATTCTATGACACCGAGCTTATCGATCACCTGGGCAATCGCCTCGGAACTCAGTTTGTTTCTCCGACAGATCTCGAATACGCGCATCAGCTCGGTATTCTGATCGGAGCCGGTAAGCTGGGCAGCGTACAATTCCGCAGCGTCCAGGCCGTTCTCAAGCACGATCCTCTTGGCTTCCTTCAATACAGGACCAGTTATACAGGTTTTGGCGGCCCCGATCTCTTCTATCGCCTTTCCCATATTTTCTAGCTCTTTTGAACTTAACAAATCGATCACCTCTAAAAGTATGCATTCATCTTCTTGCTTTCTTTGGACAAAAATTTTTGAAGATTTACCAAACTATATTTTTATGTAGGTTGCACAAGTAGGCCAAAACATACGATGTCCAGATTTATTCGCTCCTGTAACGTAACTGATTTTTGAAAGCTACCAATGCCCTGCCTTTATTTGGAACAGGTTCTTGAGCACTTCGGCGGCCGCTTCCGGACTGAGCTTGTGCTTTTGCATTATCTCCAGCACGCGCAGGAGATCGGTATAACCATCGGTTCCCATGAACTGCGCTGCCTTAGCTTCTGCTGCCGTATAGCCTCCTTTCATCATGGCATCCACGAGATCGTTGATGTTGTTTTGAGTGAAGCATGCTTGCCCTGTGCCTATTTCCTCAACCACTTTAGCAATGCTGTCATCCTTTTCGAAATCTTTCGCCAAATGGATCGCCTCTTATGAAGATATGCATTTCATTAGATAGAGAAAATGCATTTTGTTATATTTTGGCGGCATCCGATAAATATCTTTTGAAATTTCCCGCATAAGCCACAGTAGCTTTTATATTCAGAAAAAGTTCTGAATTACACTATTCAAGCACTAAAGCACAATCCAGGTCATAATCCGGGCCGCAATCGTCGGCATCGAGTTATTAGATCCTTCAAATTATCGCTGATCAGCAATCAGCGCGATCTTTTTGACCAGGCTTCTTCTGCTCCTTCTCTTGAGATTCTTGCTGAGAAGGGTCTGGTATCTCTGCGCCGCACATCATCTGCTATCTAGGTTGTGCTGCCATAATAAATTACCTGAAATTGCCCCACCGCAAAACCTATTATCACAGGGATATCTCAATCCGTTCATGGCAAATCTCAACGTAGCGATCCTGGGTGCTTCTGACTATGGAAAAGATCTCGGAAAAAAAGGCACGACCAGCGATCTTACCTTTTACAACCTGAAGAAAGGACAGGATACCGTCACCCTAATAGAGCCGACGAGGTATCCTGAGCGCCTTGCGCCACTATTTTATGCAGTTTCCATGGCCCAAAAGGCTGTCCTTGTCGTGGATCAGATAAACCCTGCCTTCGGTGAATCGGTCATCATGCTGGACTGTGCCGGTCTGAGAGAAGGCATCGTGATCTTGAGGAATTACCTCTCCCGCGAGCAGATAGCATCTCTCATCAAGGGCACGGTGGTCGACGGATACGAATTCCTGGAGGACAACAAGAACGCTCTTCGCGAGCGGCTTTTGGCGGACCTGGCCAAGGTGGAATCGCGTCAGGACTCTGAGACGGGAACTATGCCGGTGGATCATTTCTTCAATGTGCGAGGCATTGGGACGGTGGTCCTGGGGTCCGTCGCCGAAGGCACCATCCGGAAGCACGACGACTTGATGGTCCTACCGGGAACGAAGACCGCCCAGGTCAGATCCATCCAGAAGCACGACGAAGATTTCGATAGTGCGAGTGCTGGTGAGAGGACGGGCATCGCCCTCAAAGGTGTAGAGGTGGATGACCTGGACAGAGGAACCATTCTAACCAACGACAAGTCCATCAAGCAGGTCTCCTCCTTGACAGCCAGAGTGAACCTGGTCAAATATTGGCCGTCGCCCCTAAAAGATGGCATGGTACTTCACATCGGGCACTGGATGCAGTTCATTCCGGCCAGAGTCGAAGCCGTAAAGGCGGAAGTTGACTGGCATAAGGTTGAGCTGATGCTGAAGCTGGACAAGATGCTGGTCTTTCGCCCCGGCGCAAAGGGCATCCTGACCTATCCGGAGGGCGGAAAGCTCCGGGTGGTGGGAACCATCAACCTGCCTTGAAAACACATCAAAAATTGGCCTTTTCTTTTAGGTGTAAAGCAGGGCTAATCCCCTCCAATCCCTTGGAGGGATACAGCCCGTTCCTATTACTTTTGCCCTGCATACGTTCGTCTATATATAATCCAAGTCAATGGCTACAGAAAGGTGAAGTGATTTGCTGAAAGTGCTTCGGTATAGGATCTATCCAACAAAGTTCCAGAGATCCAAGATGACTGATACTCTGGAGCTTTGCAGATGGACTACAACGAAACGCTCGCCATCAGAAAGAATGCCTATGCCTTAGGAGGACAAATCTGTCTCCTACTATGAAACCAAGAAGCTCTTGCCACAATGGAAGGAAGATAAGCCTGAACTGAAAGGCGTCCACTCCCAGGTTCTACAGGAAGTGGTCAAGAGAGTTGATCTTGCATACCAATCGTTCTTCCGTAGAGTTAAGGAAGGCGAAACCCCAGGGTATCCGAGATTCAAAGGGTACGGTAGATATGATAGCTTCACCATCATATCTACCGTACCCTTTGAATCTCGGATACCCTGGGGTTTCGCCTTCCTTA
>CAZPUO010000070.1:0-11226 GCA_964589745.1 uncultured Methanotrichaceae archaeon | reverse complement strand
TGCTTCGGATCTTGCGGCAAAAGGGCGAACGTGCTGGCCTGGATTCACGCATCTTGCTTCATAAATCCCGACCTGATGAGATAGGCCTTTCAGAAAAAGTAGATTTTGCTCTGGCCTTTTACATGGTGCATGAAGTCCCACATAAAGAGGGCTTTGTGAAGGAGGTCGCCTCGCTCCTCAAAACTCATGGCAAGTTTCTAATCGTTGAGCCAAAGCAACACGTCTCAGAGCCCTCCTTTGAAGAAACAGCCAGGATTGCCCAGTCAGCTGGAATGATACTGATCTCTCGGCCCAAGATTTTCTTCAGCAGAGCAATTCTACTGCAGAAGAACTAATGATGACTTCAGTGTCCAATGCATCGACGAAAAACCGGGGTTGGGTTTAAGTATCTGCAAATGGTTTCATTTTCGTGATCTGATCCAATAAATTTCAGGGTGATAAGTTTGCAAAAGAGCGTCGTCAAGGACCCCGCGCTGGCCGAAGCCGGGGAGAAGCGCATCGAATGGGCCAGGCGCCACATGCCCGTTCTGGAGAGCATCAAGCAGGAGTTCGAGAGGACCAAGCCCCTCAAGGGCGCAAGGATAGTGGCCTGCCTCCATGTCACAGTAGAAACAGCCAATTTGATCACCACCCTCGTAGCAGGCGGAGCTGAGGTGGCGGTAGCAGGTTCCAATCCGCTGTCCACGCAAGATGATGTGGCTGCAGCGCTGGCAGCCCGCAGCCTGCACGTCTACGCCTTCCGGGGCGAGAACGAGCAGGAATACTACGACTGCATCAAGAAAGCCCTGGAGCTGAAACCAAATGTGACCCTGGATGACGGCGCGGACACTATCGCTATCGTGCACAAGGAGATGCCGGAACTGGCCGGACAGATGCTCGGAGGCTGCGAAGAGACCACCACGGGCGTTGTGCGCCTGCGAGCCATGGCCGCAGACGGCGCTCTGCGCTACCCCGTCATTGCCGTGAACGATGCCGAGACCAAGATGATGTTCGATAACCGCTACGGCACGGGCCAGAGCACTCTGCACGGCATCATGAATGCCACAAACTTCCTGTTTGCAGGCAAAACCGTTGTAGTCAGTGGATACGGCTGGTGCGGCCGCGGCTTTGCCATGCGCGCCAAAGGCCTCGGAGCCAATGTGATTGTAATTGAGATCGAGCCTCGAAAAGCTCTTGAAGCGGCCATGGACGGCTACAGAGTCATGCCCGTAATGGAAGCGGCCCCGCTGGGAGACTTGTTCGTGACCCTGACCGGCGACATAAATGTCATCAGAAAAGAGCACTTTGAGCTGATGAAGGACCAGGCCATTCTCGCCAACAGCGGCCACTTCAACGTGGAGATCGACATCCCGGCGCTGGAGAAGACGGCGGCTGAAAAGATTGAGGTACAAAACAATGTCACCGAGTACAGACTCAAAGATGGCAGAAGGCTTTACCTTCTGGCGGAAGGCCGACTGATCAATCTTGCCGCGGCTTTTGGCCATCCTCCGGAGGTCATGGACATGTCCTTCGCTAACCAGGCCCTGGCGGTGCGCTATATCGTGGAGCACGGCCAAAGCCTGGAGAAGAAGGTCTATGCCGTGCCTGTCGAGATCGATCGCAGGGTGGCAGAGCTAAAGTTAGCCGCCATGGGTCTAGCCATTGATAAGCTAACTTCGGAGCAAGACAAGTACCTGCACAGCTGGCAGATGGGGACGTGAGGGCCTTGGATCTCAAGATGGAGAATTTGGAGGCGTATTTGCGCGACCTCTTCGGGAAAGACCTGAAGCTCTTGAGCATGCGCAAGATGGGAGAGACAATCCCCACCACTGAGGACGTCAAAGGATTCGGATACGGATCGCCGCTGCTGGTTGAGTACGAAGCCAAAAGAAAGAAAGGCTCTGCAGTTATCTCTACCATGCGAGTGCAGCATGGCTTCGGCCACGACCACTTCTCCGACCGGGCGAGGATCCTGATCTGGCAGAACTCGACCTTCGCCAGGCTCCCCAACCACGTCCATTCCCTGGATGTAGGCTACTTCACCGACACGGGGAAGCTGGTCTCTGCCGGAGATGCGCGCGAGTACTTCCTGCTCATGCCAAAAGTAGAAGGAAAAGAGTACTTCTTCGACCTGGAGAGGATCAAGGAGAAAGGAGCATTCGACCAGGACTATGACCGAGTGGTAGCCCTCTCCAATTATCTGGCTGAAATTCACGCCGTCAAGTACGACTGCCCGCCACTCTACCAGCGCAAGATCCGGGAGATTGTGGGAGATGGAGAGTGCATCTTCGGCATCCTGGACGACTATCCGGAAAATCCCAGCTTCTTGGATCCAGATGAGCTGCAAGATATCGAGAAAATCTGCGTGGACTGGCGCTGGCTGCTGCGCAGCAGAGCGAGCCGCCTCTGCCAGGTGCACGGCGATTTCCATCCCTGGAATGTGATGTTCCGAGAGGGCATAGATTTCACGGTACTGGATCGAAGCCGGGGAGAATGGGGTGAGGCAGCAGATGATATCACGGCCATGGCCATGAACTATATCTTTTACTCGGTGCAGAAGAGCCTTCGTCTTACAGGCGATCTGAAGGATCTCTTCGAGCTATTCTTCGAGAACTACCTGGAAAAGACCGGCGACGATGAGCTGCTGGAGGTCATTGCACCTTTCTTCGCCTTCAGGGCCGTGGTTGTGGCCAGCCCCACCTGGTATCCCCTGCTATCAGATGACGTCAGGAGGGCGCTCTTTAACTTCCTAGAGAATGTCCTCGGCTCCAAGCGGTTCAATTACAGGGATGTCAACAGCTATCTGGCATGAAGACCTACGCCTTCGAGCTCTCCGGTGAGCATGAGACCCTGCCCAGAAACGAGGCTCTGGCCCTGGTGGAAATCTACTCCTCCGGGTTCCTGGAGCTCTGCTTTCTGGACCAGTGCCTCATGGTCGAAGCCCAGGATCTCGACGTAGAGGCATTGGGAAATCGTCTGGCCATGACTCATCGCATAATCGAGGTCTTGGCGATCTGCGGGACAAAGCCTGAAGAGCTGGAGGAAGCTGTTAGGAAGCTGGATCTGCCACAGAAAAGGTATCGCGTAAGGGCCAAGCGTATCCGGGACGCTTCCCCAAAAGCCGACGCGGTAGAGCGTGATGTTGGCCGATATCTTTTTCGGAGAGGCTACAGGGCGGATCTGAAAAATCCCGAGGTAGAGCTGAGGGCTGTTATAACCGAGGGAAAGATAATTCTGGGGCAGGAAGTCGCAAGAGCAGATCGCAGCTCCTTCGAGGATCGCCGGCCCCATCTCAAGCCATTTTTCCATCCGGGAGTACTCATGCCCCGCATGGCGCGGGCCCTGATCAACCTGGCACAGGTTCGTTTCGGAGAGAGGCTTCTCGACCCCTTTGCAGGAACCTGCGGCATCCTGATCGAGGCCTGCCTGATCGGCATAAATGGCGTGGGCGTGGAAGTTCAAACCAGGCTGGTAGAGGGGGCGATCTGCAATCTCGCAGGCCTGGACTGCACTCTTATCTGCGGAGACGCAAAGCGCTTGCCCTTCAAAGACGCATCTTTCGACGCTGCCGTCCTGGACATTCCTTATGGAAGGTCGGCCCGTATCGAGGCAGAGTCTAAGGAGCTCCTTCTGGAGGAGGGCTTGGAGGAACTGCATCGGGTGATCAAGCCCGGTAAACGTATGATCATCGTGGCTGACAGGCCCATCGATGGCTATCTGAAGGATGCAGACTTTAAGATCCTTGAGAAGCATACGGATCGGGTTCATAGGAGCCTGACAAGGCACATCTCAGTATGTCGCGCATAAGCACACCTCTTAGTCAGAGAAATTCTCTGATTGCATCACGAATTCATTTATCTGCAATCTGGTTGTGCTCAAAGGCGCCAAATTGCACCAATATGTGAGAATTATGGTTTTATTACAAATCGTTTCTACCAATGCGACTTTTCTTATCCGCAAAAAATATTTTGAGGGAAACAACAGAGGATAAACGCAACTTTAGATGAGGAAAAATAAAAGCAAATTATCAATAATTGTAGGCGTATATATGGAATTACCGTAAGAGTAAAATAAGAGTTTACTATTGAGACCCTATAGTTGCAATAAATATATAATTTCATTGAATGTTAAAGTAGCTCGATATTGGAGGTAAACGTATGCGGATATTAAGAGATCTATCTGTAGTTTTTTCTTTGAGTTCAAATGGTGTACTTTTCATTCGGCGATGATTGAAACGGTGACTGGGACTTGTACTGTCACATTAAGGATGGGATATAAATTCCGAACCCTGTCATTTTAAGGCTGCCTGAAGATAGGAGGCGAACAAATGCCGTCTTCGCGTGATAAATACGATCTTGCCGGGGCTAGGCTCAAGGCATTCACCAGATCAGCAAATCGTTCAAAGTTGATGCTCTGCCTTTTGGAGAAGGCTCAAGATGCTGCAGAGCTGGAAAAGAAAATGAGAATTCGGCCGACCACGATACACCATTCCATCAAAGAGCTGATCGATGAGAACTTGGTCGCCAAAAAGGATTGGGAATATGAGCTCACAAATATAGGTAGGGTCCAAGCGCTTATCCTCGCAGGGCTGGTGAATACAGTCGCCGCCATCGATCATCACCGGGATTTCTGGCTCAATCATGATATTAGCGGGATACCCCCAGAGCTACAGAAAAACATAGGAATGCTGGCCCATGCAGAGGTGATCACTTCTGATAGCTCGGCGCCTCTTCGGACACACGAGTATTTCTTGGCTGAGCTTTGCAAGGCCAGAGAGATCCACGGGGTCTCGCCGGTGATCTATCCTGGGTATTCAGAGGCTATAGCTAGGGGTGTAGAAATGGATACACAAATTGATCTGATATTGACCGATAAAATACTGGATATCGTGGCCAAGGACTACACGGATCTGGTAAGAGGATTGCTACAGCACGACAACTTCCGGCTTTACAGCACAGCAGCCGAGGTTAGGGAGGCCTTTACAGTGACAGATACCGTTTTATCCCTAGGACTTTTCCGGCTCAATGGAGATTACGATATAGGTAACGACCTCGTGTGCAAAGGGGATAAGGCGAGGAAGTGGGGTATGGATCTATTCGATTATTACCTAAGCATATCAACCCAGATAGATGATATCTAACGTTTGTGACACGTTTTGATTGATCAACCTTATCCAAAAAGCTCTCATAAAAGAATAATTATTTAAATTGCATTTGTATTAAAGCTAAATAGCTGTAACCTGCAATTGGAGGATATGACAAGAATCTCTGCAAAAAATGGTAAGCGGATAACGAAACAGATTTTTTTTGCTTCACTTGTCTTTTGCTTATTTGTCCCATCATGCATCTTGGCGTCTGCGGAATCGAATTTGACGGGAACATGGGTCTCCAAGTACCAATTTGGGCCAATTGAGGAGGTAATGACCGCAAATATACAGCAAGTGGAAGAAAATGCTCTTGGGTCCTTTAAAGTTGAGCCCTCATCCGGAGAAGAATATTCAGGCATAATCTTCGGCACAATAGACGGTTCCAGGATAAAGGCCAATTATTTAACCGTGAGGGCGTCGGAAAGCAAAGACCCCCTGACAATCATAACTTTCGTGGATGCCCGCATAACAGACCAGGACACCATAAAGGGAACTTATTACGTCCAAGACAGCGACATGAACTCTGTTTCAGGACCATTTGAGGCGGATAGAATAAAATAGGAGGACGAATACTGCCGGCATGCAACGCGTACAATTTCGAATAGCTTCGGCATCAGAGTCCCATCTGAAGACACGCACGCCCTGGTTCCGAGACGCTCTTGGGCTGTAAGCAGATCAATCAACGCAGATTGCTATTCCATCGCGACTGCCCAAATATTTTTTAAAATTCTGTAGGAGACCGATTATGTCTAGAGTATCAGAATCCCCCTTAGTAAACAGAGCGTGATATTTTGGCAATCGGCTTAATAAAATCTAATGAACCATATCTTGCGAGTCGGATAAGCGAATTTCATAGCAATCTATTATAAGTAGTATCCGCTTGTCTATAAGCCATGCCGCGAGCAAAGGAAGGTCAGTTGATGAACCCCGAGGAGAAAACCACTTGGAATTTGTATGATTTGGCCGAGCCTGAGCTTAAAGCATTTACCAGATCTGCTGTGCGCATGAAAGTATTGCTCAACCTTCTTGAAGGAGAAAAGAATGTAGGCAAATTGGAGAAAGAGCTGGGAATCAGAGCCTCTACGATTCTGCACTCCATCAAAGAGATGATTGAAGAAGATATAATGGCCAAAGCGGGCCAAGGTTATGCCCTCACCAATATCGGCCGAATCCAGGCCCTTATCCTGGATGATCTGGTCAGTACCATCGTAACTTTAGATCAGCACCAGGACTTCTGGCTAACCCATGACATCAGCGGTATACCGACCCCTCTTTTAAAAGAGGTGGGAATGCTCAGCAGATCAGAGATCATGAAAGGAGATTCTGCATCAATCCTAAAGACCCAGGAATATTTTATCTCAGAACTGGAAAAGTCCAAAGAGATCAAAGGGGTATCTCCGATCGTGGTTCCCGGATACGCTGAGGCCATTGCCCAAGCTGTCATGAGCGGTGCTAAAGTTGATCTGATATTAACCGACACTGTGATGGAGATCGCATTGAAACAAAATCGCGAGCTTGGCCAGAAACTGATGAAGTACGAAAATTTCAGGCTGTACAGGATTGGAAAAGATATAACTATAGCTTTTACAGTCACCGATTCGCTTCTCTCCTTAGGCTTGTTCAGGATAAACGGATTCTATGATGTCGGAGCGGACCTCAACTGCTTTGGAGACAAAGCCATTGAATGGGGCAAAAAGCTCTTTGCGCATTACCAAAGCATATCAGACCGCGTAGAAGGTGTTTGACAATAAAATCTCTTTTCTCGGATTCAAGATGATCAGTTTCGAAGCAAACGCCATCGAGAGGTTCATACGACCATTTTTCGATATCCAAACGGGCATTCTTCTGGTTGAGGGCGCGGTTTCATTGCGGCCGCCTCGATAAATTAGAGGCGGACCGAAAATTCACCTTCAAATCTCAAAATTCAGGTCTCAAAACCATAGGCGGGATCGACCGAGTCAGATCCGAAATCTTCTTCGATCCAAGCTCAGAAATATTTTTCCTCGCAAATCGATCCCGTCTGCCGCCATTCCGACGATTACTTTTATCTCACCCTGCCGCTTACTTTCCGGTAGTGACAACCATGAGTGAGCCAAGAGAGCTGGTGATAACCAAGGACGACTACCTGGAGTTCCTGGCCCAGCGCCTCAGGCTGCAGGGCTCCTGCCAACGAGAGATAGAAAACATCAGCTTCCCCTTCCTCTTCGCTTCGGGAAGCGAGCTTCTCCGAACTTACATATTAGGCGCTTCCGAGTTCACCTCTAATCTGCCCGACAGGTACAAGCTGCCCGATCGGGGTTTCATCTGGTTCCTTTTCTCTCAGGCGGTAAAGGAGATCCAGATCATGCCGGATAAGATAGTGATAAAGTACGAGTTTCAGGAAGAGTACCGCAAGCCCTTCAAGCAGTTCTACCTCTAGCTGGCGACCAGCTGCCTGTCAGCTTCCCCTCCAAAGCCAGCCTGCCTAGGCCTGCCACGACCTCCTCGGCCAGTGGCGCTGGCTTTGTATCCGCCAGGGGCGTTCCGGGCAGAGGCATGAAATAATGGGCTCTGACTTTTCCACCTTTCCTAACTATCCACCTGGCCAGGTCCAGCGTCATGCGCTGGTCCGCTGCTAATTCGCCAGGCAGCCCAAAGATCAAATCCACCTGCGGTGTCAGATCGTGCTCCAAGCAAAGCTCGCAGGCGGCCAGGATCGCCTCTCGGCTGTGGCCCCGCGAAACGGCCTTCAGGACAGCAGGACTGCCGGACTGGCCGCCGATGCTCAAGGTTTTGTTGGCACAGTACTTTGCTATCAGCTCCAGCGCCTCGTCAGATACAAAATCCGGCCTGACCTCGGAGGGAAACGTCCCGAAGTATATGGGCTTTCTCTGCTCAGAAAGGGCCTTCAGCAGCGCCTCAACCTTTTCCAGCCTGGGCCGCAGGCCATCAGAGCCGTAAGCCAGGGAGTTAGGCGAGGTAAAGCGGATGTCTTTGTGCAACTTCGCGTATCTGGCGATGGAAGCAATCGAGCGGTGTCGCATGCAATGGCCGAAGAGGCGTGGCGTCTGGCAGTAAGTGCAGCCCCAGGGGCAGCCGCGACTAATCTCAATGGGCGCCAGGATCTTCCCGAAGGGCGGAAACCTGTCCAGATCCACTGGCGGTCTCTTTTTCGTGAGCCTGATTTTATCACTGACTTTGTAAGCTATCCCTTTCACATCACACGGATCTTGGCCATTCTTTAGCGCTTTTATCAGCTCAGAGAGCGTCTCCTCGCCCTCGCCCACTACAACGAAGTCGAAGTGCTCCAGGACCTCCTCCGGCACAGCGGAAGGGTGAGGCCCTCCTGCGATGTAAATTGAATCCGTCTTTGCCTGAGAGACTTCGCAGTAAACTTCTTTCGCCTGGGCAGTGGCAACGCTGTAGAGCATTATACCATCTTTTGGCTCCCCGGCAAGCTTGGCTTCGACGAGAGGCAAGAGTGCAGCGATGCTGTAGGAGTTCTTGCTGTTCCAGCGGAACCAGACGTCGCATTCGGCCATTCTCAGGTTTTCTCCAGAAACAGCGGAACGAGCCGGAACAAATTCACATCCACAAGGCCCAAGTCTGTCAGCTTAAGCTCAGGTATTACCGGCAGGCAGAGGAACGACAGGGTCATGAAGGGGTCCTTGAGCCCGCATCCCTGCTCATGCGCCGCATCGATGCAATCGTCTATGCCGTCTGCCACGTCCCGCATATACCTCTCTGAGAGCATGCCCGCCACTGGCAAAGACAGACTTGCCCTGACTTTGCCATCTGCCACGACCGTCAAGCCACCGCCCATCTGCTTTATGGCCAAAACGGCATCGAGCATATCCCTGTCCGTCACACCCACGACGGCGATGTTGTGGGAATCATGGGCCACAGAGGTGGCCAGGGCACCGCTCTTCAGACCGAAGCCCTGCACCAATCCCAAGCCGATGTTGCCTGTGCCTTTGTGCCTTTCCACTACAGCCATCTTCAGGATATCCTTGCCGGTGTCGGAGACCACTTTTTCGTCTGCAATCTTGGGCAAGAGCTGTAAAGATCGGGTTATGATCTGGTCTGAAATGATGCCAATCACCCTTGCTTTTCCCGGCTTTGCTTTTATCTTAAAGGATTGGATATCGATTTTGCCGATCTGCATCGACTCTTGCTTCGGTGCAGGGGCGTTATCCAAACGGGTGGTGAGATAGTCATCCTCCGCCACCAGCCTGCCATCTTTTATGACCTTGACCACCCGAGGGTGCTCCAGCTCATCAAGGACGGCAATGTCGGCTCGATAGCCTGGCGCGATGGCTCCCAGGTCTTGCAGCCCGAAATACTGAGCAGCATTCAGGCTGGCAATCTGCAGGGCCAAAATGGGGTCCAAGCCGCTTTCAATGGCAGTCTTGACCATGAAATCGATGTGTCCTTCTTTGAGAATGTCTGCAGGGTGTCTGTCGTCAGAGACGAAGAGGAACTGGCGGGCGTTCAAAGGCGAGACCAGAGGCAGCAAATCCCTCAGGTTCTTGGCAGCGCTGCCTTCCCGGATCATGATATACATCCCCTGCCTCAGCTTTTCCAGAGCTTCGGCTGTAGAGGTGCACTCGTGGTCGGATTTGATTCCTGCAGCGATGTAGGCGGTCAGGTCCTTTCCCGATAGCCTGGGCGCGTGGCCATCCACGCGCTTCGATCCTGCCAGCCTGATCTTCTTCAAAACCTCAGGGTCGCGAAAGACGACGCCGGGATAGTTCATAACCTCGGCCAGGCCCAGCACCCGCTCCTCACCCATCAATTTTGCCAGAATTTCCGCATCCAAGGATGCGCCTGAAGTCTCAAGGTTTGTAGCAGGAACGCAGGAAGGGAGCATGACGTAAACGTTCAGAGGAACGTTTCTAGAAGAGTCGAGCATATACTTGATGCCAGCCTCGCCCCAGACATTGGCGATCTCATGAGGGTCGATGACCACGGAGGTCGTGCCCTTCGGTACGACGGTGCGGGCAAACTCAGGAACTGTGACCATGGCGCTCTCGATATGAACGTGGCCGTCGATGAAACCCGGAGTGAGGATCTTGCCGCTCAGATCCATGGTTTGCCTGGTGCTGGAGCAGTCGAAGCCGACAATCCGGCCCTGGTGCAAGGCAACGGTCGCTTGGTGCACCTCGCCGGAGAGGAGGTTTGCGATATCCGCTCCCTCCAGGAGAAGATCGACTTCCAATTCTCCACGCGCGGCGGCGATCAGCTCTTCGAGCGGGTCCATGAATTTTTCCATCCCATTAGGTCTTATTTAGATTATCCGCAATATTGGCGGGCTTGCGCCTCTGCCCCCAAAAATATTAAATAGATTACTATCCAGATTGTCCATAAAATTATGTTCGACGTCGGTTAAGCTTAAATTGCTTGGGTCAAATAAACGCAAGGTGTGTGGGAAGTGAAGGATATTCTGCTAAAAGTGGCAAAAGCCTATCCCAACGACTCGGCCCGAGGCATCGCCCGCCTGGACCCTAATGCGCTGCTCACGCTCCGGCTCTCGCCAGGGGACATCATCGAGATCGAGGGAAAGAGGCTCACAGCTGCCAAGGTCTGGCGCGCCGACAGGCAGGACTGGTCCCAGGATTACATCAGGATAGACGGCTTCATCCGCCAGAACGCCGGGGTGGGCATAGGTGACAGAGTAAAGATCCGCAAGGCCAAGTACGTCGATGCGCAGCGAATCGTTCTAGCTCCGCCCTCGGGGGCGCACATGCATTACGGAGACGAGGCTGCAGACATGATCCGCCGTCAGACCGTCAAACGGCCTGTGGTGGCAGGAGACATCCTTCCCATCATGAGCTCAGGAAGCCATCCTTTCGTCGGCCGGATGGAGGCAGTGCCTCTCGTAGTCACGGAAACTCATCCCGATGGCGTGGTGGTGATATGCGAAAGAACGGAGATCGCGCTCCTGGAAAAGCCAGCCAAGAGCGTCCGCTCAGTCAAGGCCACCGGAACCACCTACGAGAACGTGGGAGGCTTGCGAGTCGAGGTGCAGCGCGTCCGGGAGGTGATCGAATTGCCCATGAAGCATCCTGAGGTCTTCCAGAAGCTGGGCATCGAGCCGCCCAAAGGAGTTCTGCTCTACGGGC
>CAZPUO010000069.1:0-11572 GCA_964589745.1 uncultured Methanotrichaceae archaeon | reverse complement strand
ATGGCCTTTGCCAGAATCGCCGACAAGCCCATACGGATAAGAAGCCAGATCTACGAGCCCGATTATGTCATCGTGCAGGACGTCACGCTGCTCGACGTGGTAAATGTGGCCAGCGGGCTTAAACCCGACGGCAAGATAATAATAAACACAGATCGGCCCAAGGAGATGCTCAAGCTCAGCACCAGAGCAGAGGTAATTACCATCGACGCCACCAAGATTGCCATGGAGATCCTGGGAAGGCCCATAGTCAATACCACCATGCTGGGAGCATTCTGTGGGGCTACCAAGGAGGTTGCTCTGGAGAGCCTAAGCACGGCTATCTCTGAGCGCTTCAAGGGTGAGCTGGGCAGGAAAAAC
This sequence comes from uncultured Methanotrichaceae archaeon, assembly GCA_964589745.1. GTDB lineage: Archaea > Halobacteriota > Methanosarcinia > Methanotrichales > Methanotrichaceae > Methanothrix. The sequence goes on along the minus strand of CAZPUO010000069.1, from coordinate 11,215 downwards.
CTGCTCGCCATTAAAACAGCCTACGAGAGGGTTTCTTAATGGAGATAAAAGCAGGCGAACTGGTAGATCCGTGCAGCACCCGCGTGACTAAAACCGGTGCCTGGCGGACTTTCGTGCCCGTGGTTGACCATAAGAACTGCATCAAATGCAACCTCTGCGAGATCTACTGTCCTGAGGGCTGTATCCATCAGGTCTCTAGCATTGATACAGAAACTCTGCTAAAATATGGATACAAACCGGATCAAATTAGTTCTTTGCCTAGGGATGAGATCCTCTTTGTTCCTGACCTGAACTACTGCAAGGGCTGCAGCATATGCGCACATGAATGCCCGCGCAAGGCAATAGAGATGGTACTGGAGGAAAAGTGATGAGCAAAGGAGTTGAAGGCAGTATGAGCCAAAAGACGTCCCTCCGGGCTTATGGAGCCGAGCCCGTAAGATCCGCCAACATGAAAGTGGTCGAAGGCTCCTACGCCGTGGCCCACGCGGTTATGTGCTGCTTACCGGATGTGATCTCGGCCTATCCCATAACGCCTCAGACCCACATTGTAGAAAACCTCTCGCAGATGGTGGCTGATGGCGAGCTTGACAGCGAATTTTTGACGGTTGATTCCGAGTTCTCGGCCCTGTCCGTTTTGGTCGGCGCCAGCGCTGCCGGTGCCAGAAGCTACTCTTCCACCACCAGCCAGGGTCTGGCCCTGATGTACGAGGTGCTGTATAACGTTTCCGGCATGCGGCTGCCCATAGTCATGAATGTCGCCAATCGCGCCCTCAGCGCCCCCCTGAACATATGGAATGATCAGCAGGACTCCGTCGGCGCCCGTGATGTGGGATGGCTGCAGATCTACGTGGAGGATGTACAGGAAGCTGCAGACGCAACGCTTCAGGCCTACAAGATTGCTGAAGACTCTAAAATAAGGACACCCATCATGGTCTGCATGGATGGTTTCATCCTGACCCACGTCTACGAGCCTGTGGAGCTTCTGGACAAAGAGATGGCCAAGGAGTTCCTGCCCCCCTTCCAGCCTGCAGACATCCTGGACCCGAGCGATCCCAAGACCTTCGGAGCTTTCGCGGACCCCACCACCTACACGGAGTTTCGATACCTGCAGTTTGAGGCCCAGCTAAGGGCGATGGCCAAGATAGAGGATGTGGCCAAGGAGTTCCAGGAGACCTTCGGAAGATACGCTGGAGGACTGGTGGACAGCTACCAGGCCGAGGATGCGGAGGTCGTAATAGTGACCATGGGCTCAGTGATTGGAACCATCAAGGATGCTATAGACGCTATGCGAGCCGAGGGCAAGAAGGTAGGGCTGGTCAAGGTCAGGAGCTACAGGCCTTTCCCGGTCCAGGCCCTTCGCAAGACTCTGAAAGATGCCAATGTCATCGCCGTGCTGGAAAAGGATGTGGCCATCGGAGGCGAAGCTGGCCTGCTAACGGACCTGAAGGCTGCCTTCTACAACAGCAGCCTCCGCATGCCAATCATCGGCTTCACGGCAGGGCTTGGCGGTCGCGACATCACGATCAAGGATATAAGGAAGATCGTGGAGAAGGCGGAGGCGGCCCGAAAGGGAATAGAATCCGAGTTTGAGTTCCTGGATCTAAGATCGGAGATCCTTTAGGAGGAGAAGAGAATGGAAAAATCTTTGCTTGCCCCAGGACACAGGGCTTGTGCGGGATGCGCCATGCCCACAACCATCAGGCTCGTCCTAGACGCTGCAGGCCCGAACACCATCGTGGTCTCGCCCACCAGCTGCTTGGAGGTCACCACCACACCTTTTCCGGAGAGCGCCTGGTGTGTTCCCTGGATTCACTCCCTGTTCGAGAACGCCGCCGCCGTAGCCTCTGGCGTAGAGGTGATGCTGAAGAGGAAGTGTAAAGATACGAACGTTGTCATAATCGGCGGAGACGGCAGCACCTTCGACATCGGCATGGGCTCCAACTCCGGCATGTTCGAGCGCGGTCACAAGATTCTCTACGTCTGCTATGACAACGAGGCTTACATGAACACCGGCGTACAGCGCAGCGGCTCGACGCCCTTCTGCACGCACACCACCACCACCCCGTCGGGCTCCAAATCCTTTGGCAATCCCAGACCCAAGAAGGACATGCCTGCCATAGCGATAGCCCACAAGGTGCCCTACGTGGCCACGGCATCGGTGGCCTTCCCTGTAGATCTGAGAAAGAAGGTGAAGAGCGCCTTGCAGGTCAACGGGCCTTCCTACATTCAGGTCAACGCACCCTGCATCACCGGATGGACCTTTGATGCCGGAACTATGATTGCGGTGGCGCGCCTCGCTGTCGAAACCGGCCTGTGGCCCTTGGCGGAATGGGCTAATGGCGAGTTGATCAGTGTGAAGAAAGTGTATAAACCAAAAGCCGTGGAGGAGTACCTGAAGATCCAGGGAAGGTATAGGCATCTCTTCAAGAGGCCTGACGGCGCAGATATGCTGAAGCAGATTCAGGCCATAGCGGACGCGAACATAGCCAAATACAATCTGGTAGACTAGGCATGTATGTCGGCCGCATAGTAGTAGTAGGCAAAAGTCAGGGGAGGAGCTTTGTGGCCTACCGGGTCTCCTCCCACTCTTTTCCCAACCGCAGAGCGGAGATCCGGGGCAAGAGCATCCTCGTATCGCCTTTGGACCCCTCTGACCTGGCCAGGAATCCCTACATCGCCTACAACTGCATCCGTGCCTTTGACGGCGCGGCTGTGGTAGCAAATGGCACCCAGGCAGACATGATCCTGGAGAAGATCGAAGACGGGTTGCGGCCCTTGGATGCCATATCCTTCAGCCTGGTGGCTTTTGGCTACGAGAGAGACGAGCTGGACACGCCCAGGCTGGCAGGAGTTGTGAGGGGAGAAAAGGCCTGGCTGGGAATAGCTAAGAAGGATGAGTTCAGAGCCAAGGAGTTTCGTCTTAGGGACGGTGATGCCTTCATGGCGGCCACCTACGAGATGACTGAGTTCGAGCCACTCAGCATAGACGGCGAAAGTCCAGAGGAGATCGCTCGGGCAGCTTATGATCTCTCCTTCGAGAGGCCTGTTTGCGCTGCAGCGGCCCTTTCCCTACCCGCGGAGCAGGGAAAAGAAAACGAAGGATTTGAGATGGCTGTCTACAATCCGAAGTAGAGGGATATTATGGAGATTAATGGTGTGCAGATAGACGACACCTTTGCGGAAGGTTTTCCCATAAAGGTAGCAAGGGTGCTTATAACCGCCGTAACGGAGCGCTGGGCTCTGGAGGCGGCGCGCGAGGCCACGGGGTTCGGGACTTCCGTCATCGGATGTCCTGCCGAGGCAGGAATCGAATGTGTGGTAAGCGGAGACGAGACACCGGACGGAAGGCCTGGGGTCAACATCTTGATCTGCAACATGGGCTACAAGAACCTGGAGAACTCTCTGCTCTTCCGCCTGGGCCAGGGTGTGTTGACTGCACCCACCACGGCTGCCTGGAGCGGCCTGCCGGAAGCGGAGAAGCAGTTCGACACCGGCAAGAAGCTGAGCTTTTTTGGTGATGGCTATCAGAAGCAGGCAGAGATGTACGGCCGAAGCGTCTGGAAAATACCTCTCATGTCTGGCGAGTTCGTCGTTGAACAGAGCTTCGGAGCTGCTGACGGCATCGCAGGTGGCAACTTCCTGATCCTAGGCCAAAACCAGATGGCAGCTCTGACCGCTGCCGATGCGGCAGTAAACGCCATCGGCAAGCTTAGGGGGAGCATCACTCCCTTTCCGGGAGGCGTTGTTTCCAGCGGGTCCAAGGTGGGCTCCAAGTACAAGTTCCTCAAGGCATCCACCAACACCGCCTTCTGCGCATCTTTGCGGAGGGACGGGGTTTGCACTCTGCCCGAAAACGTCTCTTGCGTTTACGAGATCGTGATCAACGGCCTTAACCGGGAGGCCATTGAGAAGGCCATGAGGGCAGGCATCAACGCAGCCTGCCGCGTTCCCGGTGTTCTTAAGATCACTGCCGCCAACTACGATGGCAAGCTGGGCGCTCACCAGTTTCCGCTGCGCATGGTGCTAGAATAAATCCAATTATTTTCTTTTTTTAAATTAATAATAGTAATCGTATTGTTTGATCCAGTGGACCTGGCTCCGGCAGCATTTATCTAGCAGGGAGAAGGGCATCTATGGAGGATGACAGAGCAATGACGAACCAAGAGGTCGAAGAGACTCGCGATAAGATAACAACCTGGCTCACCGAGGAAGGGCTCTTCAAGGAGCAGGTCCAGGATGAGAACCTTCACTTTCATCTTGCTGCCGAGTATCCAGCCCACTCCGGCAGGCATGTGAGCATCATCCAGCCCAAGAACAGGGAGGACATGATTGTAGTATTCAGTCGAATCAGACTGGCCGACATGCACAGGAAGGCCGTTGCCGCCCTGCCGCCCAAAGAGAAAGCGCAGTTCCTCTGGAGAATGCGCTATGACCTGCTCTTTCGGGAGTCGAGCTTCGAGATGGAGCCGCGGGGAGGCGATCTGGAGAGCATTCATTTCACCCGAGAGATCTATTACGACGGCCTCTGCAAGAACAAGTTTATGGAGGCGGTGCGCGAGAATTTCAAGTGCGAGCTTTATGTGGTGTGGAAGTTCCAGGAGTCCTTTGGTGAAGGACAGGGGAACCATGTCTCCGGGCCACCAGAGCCAATGTACTGCTAGATCCAAAAAAAGCTTATTCAAAAAAGAAAATGAGGTCGCTCAGTCTCAGGAGACCTGGTAGGTCACCGTCACACTGGATGTGACCTCCAGCTCGCCAGGCTGAATCGGTGTGGCAACATTGGCGAATACCTTGCTTCTGGCGGCTGGAGCCACAGATCCGTAGCCCTCGGTGATCTCCAGAACCTTCCCGAGCTTCACGTTTGCTGCAGCGGCTGCAACCTCAGCTTTCCGCCTGGCATCCTTGATAGCCAGTGCCAAAGCCTGGTCATTCTCAGGCTGAGGGTTGCGGATATCGAAGGAGATATCCTGGATGCTGTTCGAGCCTGCAGCAACAGCAGCGTCCAGAACCTTGCCCACAGCAGAGGTGTCGTTCAAACTCACCGTGACCTGGTTGGTAGCTATGAACTCCGGCGGTTTCGGCTTCTCGGTGGATGTCTTTGGCTCCTCTTGCGGCGTAGTCGTCAGACTGTAGCGGCTGGTCTGGATATCCTTCTTGGCTATCCTCGCGTCAAGCAAGGCATTCACAGTTTCGTTCATCAGAAGTGCATTTTCAGCGGCCGCACCTGCGGCGCTGGCGTTATGGGTCTCCACACCCAGCACAATCGTCACCATGTCCGGAGCAGCATTGATCTTCCCCTCGCCCTGCACCATCAGCTTGGACACATTATTATCAGCGCCAAAAGCTGTAAAAGCTAAGGCCAGCAGCAGCATCAGCACCAGAACCACTATATTCGATCGTTTCATAAAATCCCCTTTATAGAATCGAGTCGAACAGTTTTAAAGATTATGGTAGGACCATCAAATGGACACAAAAAATGAAATCTATGATGCCCAGGTGTCACATCGCTATCTCATAGGTTACAACTACGTAGGAGGTCACATCCACCATGCCTGGCTGGTCGGATGAGCTGACATAGGGCAGAGCGTAATCAGATATATCCACCAAATTTCCGAGCCGTCCTCCTGCAGCGGTTGCCATGCCTTCGGCGTTCTCCTTGGCATTATCTACCGCTTTCTGGCGAGCTTGGGACGAGGCCGCGCCAGTGTCTCCAAGGCCGTATCCTTCCACATCGGCGCTTGCACCGGCGGATTTCGCCGCATTTACCACGCTGTTTATCTTGGACTCGTCCCTGGTCTTGAGCCTGACAATCGTCGTCTTCTCCAGAGAAGAGACCCGTTGGGTGGTGTTCTCGCACACGGTGGTGTTGTTTACCACCTTGCAGGTCCTGCTGCTGGACTGAATGTCCGTTACCCCGCTGGCCTGGCCAGGCAAAATCTCCTCATCCTTTACGCCTGCAGCCTTCAGGGCATCAATCGCCTGGTTCATCTTCTCCTGGACCTCGCTCTGGGCTAAGGACGTATTTTCATTGTTGCTCTGAACCGATACGGATATGGCAACCGTATCAGCCGGAACGGTTACCGTTCCCTCGCCTAAAGTGGTAAGGTTGGGATTATCCCCCTCCGCTTGAGCGGAAAGGGCAGCAAAGATCACTATGCCTAATAATATAGCTAACCGCTTCATGATATCCCCCAGAGAAAATAGCTCTGGAAGGTATTAAAAGAAACGGTCGAATAGCTAAATTATCCTCAAAATATGGCATGCCAAGGCATGAAAGCGGCTGCAAATCCAAAAGAACCAAAGGATATTTCCATTTATCTTATAAACTCAATATCTATGGACTCAATTTATTATGAGTCAGAATATCTTGAAGAAGACGGACTTATGGCGCAGAAATCATGAAGTAAAGGTATGCTGTAGAGCTATCTTCAGAAATCACCAAAATTTGATATAGATTCAGAAGAGAAGTCAGCTGATGAACTTCGATAGTTAATTAGGGTGATCTTTCTTGGATTCAAACTCCAATCTACCAGAACCCGTTGCAGGGGTTCCAGCCCCCGTCTTGGAAGGAGGGCAGGCCAAAGCTCCGGGGAAAATGACCTTGGGAGATATCTTCTCCAAAGCATTTGAACTCTACAGGGAAAATCCCATAATGATCGTGCCTTCGCTGGTTCCCATCGCCGCGCTCATCGTGGGCCTGGTGATCTTTGCGGGCTTTGTGGGAGTGGCTGCGATCCTGGGAGGAGATGGACTCCTGGCGTTTTCAGCACTGGGTGGGTTGCTGATTTTCATAATAATATTAATAGTATTATTCTTCATGGCTGAAGGAGTGACCATCGAGATGATCCTGCAGGCGTCTGCAGGCAATAAGGCGGACCTGACTTTAGCCTGGGAAGCCTCTAAAGGCAAAATGGAGCCGCTGATCCTCTCGTCCGTCCTGGCAGGCATAATCACCGTCTTGGGGTATGTTCTCCTCATAATTCCCGGAATCATTCTGAGCGTCATCTTCTACTTCGTAGCCCAAGCGGTTATGATCACTGGCAAATCCGGGATGGATGCTCTTAAGACGAGCTACAACTTCGTCAAGACCAATCTCTCCGACGCCGTGATAATAATCATCGTCTCCGTGGTCATAAGCGTCGTGCTTCCCATGATTCCCCTGATTGGAGCCCTGCTCAGCCTCCTCGCTCTGCCCTACATCTATGCTCTGGCAACGTTGTTTTACACGGATCGAGCCGAGATGCCACCGGCAAAGCCAGAGACCCGAGTGGATATACCCTGAAGCTTCATGGAAGCCTTCCTAGCCCTTTGCTCCAAACGCAAGGCGCAGAGGGCTGCGCCAAATGCGAAGAACCTCACTTCAGCTGGTGAGAGCTCTGCATCAATGTTCACCAGAGATGTACTCCAGCGCCGTGAAAGATGGTCCTTGGCGATCTTTTGCTTCTTTTTTGCAGTTCTATTGCTCTGCCGAGAGGAAGATTTTTTTCTTCAAACGAAATATAGTTTCACATTATCATCATGTTATGACAATCAGAGTCGATGGCAGGGACAGGATTGAAGCCAGAATATCATCATAATAAATAATCGACCGTAATCTATATCCACTTCCTACAATACATTAGAATGCATGAAGTGCATTTCCATCCTACTCCTGGCCTTTTCCTTGGCAGCCATTATGCCAGCTATGAGCCAGGATGCCAACTACTGGCTTGTTCAGACGGGCAGCGATTACCACAACGGCTCATATTCGCTGGCCCTGCAGGATATCACCGAGTACCTTTCTCTCAACTCCAGCGACGTCCAGCGCTGGATGACGAAGGCCAACCTTGAGATCAAACTGAAAAAGTACAATGATGCCTTGGACAGCTTCGATCAAGCAGTCAAACTGGACGGCTCCAATTCTCAGGCCTGGAATGATCGTGCCCTCATCCTCTCTGGCTATCTGAAGCAAGACGAAGATGCCCTCGACTCCATAAACAGGTCTTTGGAAATAAATTCCAATGATGCAAGCACCTGGTACAACAGGGGAATTATCCTGGAAAAAATGGGCAAATATAGTGACTCGCTGGCTTCTTTTGAGCAGGCCACAAAGCTCAACCCAGGTCTCGCCCAAGCCTGGAACAAAGAGGGTGAAATTCTGATGAGCCAGGATAATTACCAGGAAGCTCTTACCTGCTTCGATAAGGCAACCGGGCTTGATCCTTCCAATGAGGACTTCCTGAATAACAAAAATGAGGCTCTGAATGCCCTGGGGCGCGGGCCGGAGGCGAAGATGGAGTTCAAAGAGCAGAATTGAACTAAATCGAGAAAATTTTTTATACAATTATAATACTAGCTTATTTTCTCGTCTGGATTTCCTCGAAAATGTAGCGAATAACCTATTCAGCCTGATTTGTTTTTCCCATCTGGAAATTGCACCATATTTCTAGTAAATTTTTGTCTCGAAGTTTGAAACATCCCAGAAATTAAATAAGATGATCACGAAATTAAATAAGAAGATTGAAGATCCCACCATTGTTGAGAATCCGATCATTGGCGAGAGGACTCTGCTATGAAGGACCGACCTGCCGTGATACTGCTCATAGAAGACGACGAGACCCACGCTATGCTCATCACCCGTGCCTTCGAGGATGTGGAGATCAACCATGAGATCCGCTGGCTGTGCTGCGGAGATGAGGCTCTGGATTATCTCTTCCGCAAGGGCAAGTTTGCAAATCCTGATGATAGCCCCAGGCCGGATCTGATAATTCTGGACCTCAGGCTTCCTGTGGTAGACGGGCATGAGGTTTTGAGGGTCATAAAAAAGTCTGAGGACCTAAAAGCGCTTCCAGTGGTGATATTGTCCACTTCACAGAATAGAGCAGACATTGCCAAAGCATACTCCAATTATGCCAACAGCTATCTGGTAAAGCCGATGGGCTCGGATATGCTCCTAGAGATGATGAATGCCTTGGGAACTTACTGGCTCAAATGGAACGTTAAAGTCTAGCTGGAAAATTATTATTATTATCATTACCTAATATCTCATCCTCCGATCGGAAATTGCTTCAACTTCGCGCTGGATAAGAGAGCAATGCCGCAGGATGTGAAAGTATTTGCAGCATTTCACAGCACTTTTTTCGAACTTTGAAACTTGCTAGGGCTTAAATAGGAAAATACTAATATTGTATAAAAGTCTTTTTAAGCAGCTTTGGCAGGCCAGAGGCTGGGTGCTTTCATTGACAGAGGAAGGATAAGGGTGGCATGAAATTAAATGATCTTTATTCCAAGATCACAGATCTGAAGCTCAGGATCGATGATCTGGGAAAGAGCACCCTGGTCCCCAAGGATGCATTGGTAGATGCCATAAAGGAGCTTTCCAATGCCTTGGACGAGATGGACATAGCCCAGAAGGAGCAATGTCAGCAGGACGAAAATAGGCAGGCGTTACATTTCGCTGTTCTGGCCGAGCCTCAACACTATCTGAGGTTATTTAACTTTGCGCCCGATGGATGCTTGGTAACTGACCTGAATGGGTCGATCAAAGAGGCAAACATTGCTGCATCGGATCTCTTACAATCCAAACTCATAGGGGTTCCCCTGGCCACTTTTTTGGAAGGGGATGACATCGATGACTTGGAGACAAATCTTAATCGCTTGAAGATGGGTGGAGTGATTCGAGATTGGGAGGTCAGGATACATCCGCCAGATGGGACAGCAATTCCCGTCTCTGTATCAGCCAGTGTAATTCTCGACATTCAGAAGAAACCAAGCTGCCTGAGCTGGTTGTTCCACGATATGACGGAACACGAAAAGGCTGTGGAGGCCCTTAGAGATTCCGAGGAGATGCACAGGCTGTTGATAGAAAATGCCAATGAAGCTATTGTTGTAGTCCAGGAAGGATTATTAAAGTTCGTGAATCCCAAAGTGGTGGAGATCACCGGCTACTCAAAACAGGAACTGGAATCAAAGCAAATTACCGAGCTCATACACCCTGATGACCGGCAGATGGTGATGGAAAATCACCTTAAAAAGCTCAAAGGCGAATGGGTTCCCGCGCCCTATACCTTCAGAGTTATCGATAAGAGCGGCAATATCAGATGGGCTGAGGTCAGCCCGGTTAAAATATCCTATGGAGGCAGACCAGCCACTTTGGATCTGATAAGCGACATCACAGAAAGCAGGCAGGCCGAGGAGGAGCTTCGTCTCTTTAAGTCCGCTGTGGCCAACGCCAACGACGGAGTTGTGATCTTGATGCCGGATCCAACCGACAAGAAACGCCCCAGGATAGAATATGTCAATCAGGCATTCCAGAAGACGACTGGATACGATTGGGAAGACATGATCGGGAGAAACCCCGAGTTTTTGAGCGGCCCTGATACAGATCCCGCCCGAATTGCCGAGATCAAAAAGGCCCTTTTAAATAAGCAGCCAACAAGAGTAGAAAGGATCAACTATCGAAAGGATAAAACGAAGTTCTGGTCAGAGCTGAGCCTGGTCCCGCTTCTGAACAAGGCAGGCGAAGTAGATCATTGGGTATCAATAGAGCGTGAGACCACCGACCGCCGTCGCTATGAGGAGGAGCTCAAGGAGGCTAAAAGTGTACTCCATGAGAACCTCAGTTTCCTGCAGAGGCTAGCTGATACCATCCCCAGTCCAATATTCTACACAGGACTTAACGGCCGGTATCTGGGCTGCAATAAAGCTTTCGAAGATTTATTGGGCCTGAAAATAGGAGACATCATAGGAAGATCCGTCTATGAATTGATGCCAAAGGATTCGGCAGATACGTATCATGAAATGGATGAGGCTCTCTTCTCCAGCCCCGGAACTCAGGTTTATGAGGTACCGGTTCAAAATTCGAAAGGCATCATCCTTGATTTTATCATCACTAAAGCTACTTACACCGACGCAGACGGTGCCGTAGCAGGGATTGTAGGAGTTATGATGGATATCACCGAGCGCAAGCGGGCGGAGGAGGCGCTGGCATTCAACAATACCATTCTTCGCACACAGCAGGAGTTATCCCTCGATGGAATACTTGTGGTGAATGAGCATGGCGAAATATTATCCCTCAATCAACGTTTTGTTGATATGTGGGAAATTCCTCCTGATGTGATAGAGTCCAAATCCGATGAGCGCGCGCTGCTGTCGGTGATGGATAAACTGTCAAATCCTGAAGAATTCATGCGCAAGGTGAAACACCTCCACGAAGTCCGGGATGAAACAAGCAGGG
>CAZPUO010000068.1:0-11636 GCA_964589745.1 uncultured Methanotrichaceae archaeon | reverse complement strand
ATTCTAAGGGCTAGCAATGCTGCATTTTCGCCATTATCGATACCCACACAGGCTACAGGAACACCGGGCGGCATCTGAACAATTGATAAAAGTGCATCCAGGCCGCCCAGCTTGGCGCTCACCGGCACGCCGATGACCGGGCGCATTGTCTTGGAGGCGATGACGCCGGGCAGCGCTGCGGAAAGGCCAGCAACGCCGATGAAAACGCGAGCGTCTGTATCGGAGATGTACTGCTCCAGCTCTCTGGGATTTCTGTGGGCTGAGAGCACCTTATGCTCGAAGCTTGCCCCGCTCTCCCCAAGCCTTTGCAGTATCTTATCCACGATTGGCTGGTCTGATTTGGACCCAGATATTACAGCGACGTCCACCATTAGGATCCTCCGGTTTTCCTGATTGCCTGTACCCGACTCTCTCCTCAATTATCTTTTTCGGGCTTGTTATCCCTGATTTCTGCACTGCAGCTCGTGCTGTTTTTGGATGCTCATCCTTATCAGAATCTCAAATATATCCTTGACTGCTCCTGAGTCCAGGTCGCGCTCAGTGGCCATGTCCATGGCCATTTTCAAGACCTGCCTCTCCCGCTCAGGATCGCTGATCGGCTTTCTCTCCGATCTCTTGGCCTCGAAGATCTTCTTGGAAACATCAATGCGCTGATCGATAAGCTCAATGATCTTCTCGTCGATCTCCTCGATCTCTCTGCGATGTTCTGCCAGCGCCATCAAATCCCTCGGCCCTTGGATGCACACCTGTTGTTTGTCTTCGTTCTTATCACTCTTCCGCCCAAAGGGCTCCATGCAGCCTCAAGTGCGTTTAGCTCCTCGTCACCTAGAAGGGCGGCATAAGCCGGTCCCGTGCCTGAGAGGCTCACACCTCTGGCTCCTGCCTCCAGAGCTTTTAGCAAAGGCTCTGTGGAGAGGCCTAAAGCACCACAGTAGGCGAAGCCATTCAGGATCATGGCTCTTTCGTAGTCGCCGCGCATGGCCAGGTCAAAGGCGACCTCCGCCAGAGGAGCGATCAGCCGGGAACGCTTGACGTCGGTCTCCCCGGAAAGCAGCTTTCGATCAGGAACGAGGAGCAGAACCTCCGAGGATAGCTCTTCCCGCTTCAGCAGCTTCATCTCACGGTTGTCGGTTACTACTACTCCGCCGAGCATGGAGGCCAGAGCGTCGTCCAGAGCGCCAGTTATGGTCACGCCCACCTCGCGTGCCGCGATCACTCCGATCTTCGCCGCCTCGATGAGGTCCATATCCTCATCCACGGCGTCCAGCGTGGCCAGAATCGCGGCATTGGCAGCGGTGCTGCTGCTCTTGAGACCGCTGGCCACAGGTATCTCGCTCCAGGTGCGAACAGTTGCTCCATAGGTGCAGCCGAGACGCCGCAGCACCAGCTCCACGCAGCGCTCGATGAGGCGGGTATCGACTCCCGGCACATCGCCCTTCACACACCCGGAATTGTCCAGCTCCACCTCGGCAGTGGTCTTGAGGCCTATGCCAAAGGCCGATCCCTTCCAGGTGGCAACCGCATTGAGGATGGTGGCTGCACCATTTGCTGATGCGTATCCTTTCAAGGTCTCGCCTCAGATCAGCTCCATCTCGAAGATCTTCTTGAGCTTTTCCAGCTCCCCGACCACATCATCCTTGCCTTCGCGAGTGTATTTCGCTATTATCTTGTTCAGGTACTCCATCTCCGCGATCGATGAGACAAAGATGGGCTGGAAGCTTCCCAGTTCAAAGAGCGGCATAACCTCGACCCCGCCCTTGTTTGTTCCCTCCTCTAGACCCTTCACCACAACTATGAAAGTGAAGTTCTTGTAGCCCAAGCCCCGCGCAATGTTTTTGGCAAAGCTGTTCATCTGCTGCACCCGGCGAGAGGAGAGGTCTTTGTAGGCCGCCACTGAATCCTTGTACTCAACAAACATAATGGAATCATCGGACCAGAGCAGGGCGTCGTACTCCACCACTGCGATGGAGTTCTTCAGGGCCACCACGTTGAAGAGGACGCCGCGACACCAGCTTATGTTGAGGTGAAGCCTGAAATCCGCCTCCGTGAGGGGAGTATTCCTGGGCTTCAGCACATAGGGGTCGCTCGACAGTTCAATCATAGGGAGCCATCTTCCTCTTCAGCTAAAAGGACTTTTCCAGGGTGGATTCTCGGAGAAGATGATAGCATCAAGTTGGAGGATCTTCAGGCCGGATTTTGGGCTAACCCTTGGCGAGACTCGAGACAAGGTCGAAGACCGTCCTTGGCCGGGCCAGCGCCACTCTTGCACCAGAGTGCATCGCTTTTTTCAGGAGAGATCCGCTGGAGATGATGATCTCTCCGTTGAGGGCCCGCACAAGGCTCTCAATCTCATCATCCTTCATCTTGCCCAAGGTCTGCAGAGCGGCTCTGCCCATACGGTATTCCCAATAAAACTCAGCGTTCCAGAGCTGCTTGTATCTGGACAGCGCCTCTCGGGACACGTCGCCTGCGGCCACGGCTTTGGCAGCAACCGTGCCGCAAATTGCGCCAGCACGCATGCCGTAGGCTAAACCGCTCTGGCCAGCCGCGCCGCCTGTGGCCATGAGGGAATCCGCGACGATCTCGCCCGGAAGCGTGGCAATTGGATCTCCCCCTCGCTTTATGGATGATATCTTCAGGTCTTCGATATCCCTGTATTGTGCGGCCTTGTAGGCTTTGAATCGCTTCAGAAATCCCCAAAAGAATGACTGGACATTCTGTCCGTGACTGCGCACGAAGACGCCAAGGGTTGCCTTGTCCCCTCCGGCTGGCGAAAACGTGGCCTTCCATCCAGGTGCCATGCTGCCAATCCAGTACTGGAAGAACGATTCTTCCCCCAGTCCGGGATGCTCTACCTCGGCCTCCATCGCCCAGGCGATATCCTCAGGATGGAGCATCGGTTCAAGCCCTGCCTGGCGCGCCAGCGTGGCCTCTATTCCGGATGCGTCCACCACTACATTAGCCTCGATCTCATCCTCACCCAAGGCTATTGTCCTTAGATTGCCGTCCAGCTTGGAACTGTGCGCAGCAGCGCGGAGTAGAGTGACCCCAGCCCTTTCCGCGAGACGGAGGTGGTAATCGTCGAACCTCTGGCGGTCGATGAAATAGCCTTTCGCAGGTATGGTCACCCTGGCCTCGCCCGGGCCGAGGATGCACATGCCTTCCAGCTCCTTCTGCAGGTAGCATTCCTCGATTTTGATGCCGGAGCGCCCTGCCATGCCCTCGAAGAGCGTATTTGCGGCATGATGGAGGCTCCCAAGATCCTTATCCAGCAGCACTACGCTTGATCCAGCCTGAGCAGCAGAGATCGCGGCCATAAGGCCAGCAGGCGAAGCACCCGCAACAAGCACGTCACACTTCACAGAGCAGCGAAAGGCGGCGGATGAGATGAACCTTTCCTGGATCGAGGATGCAGCAAAATAGAGAGGGGAGCCAGATCAAATTCTGGCCCAGGGTTCAAAGGCTCAAGCGGTGATCTTGGTCTTGGCGATGTACTTGATGAGATCCGGGCCTAGCCTGGCCTTCTTCTGGATCTGATTGGAAAGATCGTCCATGGCGGTGCCGCTGGCTGCCAGGGTGCGGATCTCCTCCATGGTAGCATCGTCCACGGTGAAGTACTCGTCCAGGTCCTTTCTGTGGCCCCACACATCGCCTTCCAGCAGCTCAATGCCCTGCATGTCCAGGAATACCTGGATGGCATTGGACATGGTCTTGCGGTAAGAGGGGGGTACCTGAATCATTCTCAACCTGGGACATCTCTGCATCAGATTGAGGAAGTCTACATTGCTGGCCCGGAAAGCCAGATGAACCATCTTCTCATTGGGGTTGAGATTGGGTATCTCATTTTTTGAGCTGACTACTCTAAGTCTCATAGTTTCTCCAATTTTCTACAGACAAGTTACTAATATTAATAGACACTTCTAATGTACACATCTGTATAGAACGATATCGTAAGAGCTTAAACATGTTCATAAAATACGTTCTGTAACCTTCGAAGTACTAAATTTGACAAAATTTAAGAGACCAGAAAAGATGGTAAGACAAACATACTCTGCCTTCCGAGCAAGCCAAAGATATGCGAGGCTCTCTGGTTAGCCAATAATTTTCAAAATTTTAGCAGGATGGGCTTTATTTAAACCTATTGCCGTTTTGGGCTGACTATTAGTAATAATATTTCAGACAGGGCTATCAAAATTGGCAAGTAGCCGAGACTGTAAGCTCGACGAATCAGCAGAGACTCACGATCAGCTTATATCGGATTACTCTCAAGTTGCAGCGTAATAAGTGGGAGAACCCTTGTCCACAGAGACGTCAGCTTTACCAGAGAAGGCTGATCGGTCCCCTTTTCCAAGAAATAGCTGAAGAATTCTCGATGAGAGGCACAACGTATCCATTTAATCATTAAGAGAGCTGGGAGGGCAATTAAGAAGAAGGAAATCGAAGAAACGGGACGATAGAGTGGAAGTGGGCCGGATCGAATCTGGCGTAGATACATGGACTTAAGCGGTGATTTTGGTCCTCGCGATGTATTTGATGATCCGGACCGAGCTCAGCATCCTTCCCATGATAGCATCACCCACGGTGAAGTACTCGCCCAAGTCCTTTCAGTGCCCACACATCGCCTTCCAGCATTCACAGTGCCCTGAACGTCCAGAAATACCTGGATGGCTTCCGCCTGAGGGATACAAAAAGGAAAAGCTGCTTGAATCATAGGAGCAGTCGAACATAAAAGAGGATTATGCAGAATCGCCAACCAGAAGCGATGGATTTGAAAAACTCAGAAATCGTCAGTATTGATGTGCCATCCAGGAATAATTATCTTGGATTTTTATAGATATGGTGAAATTATATTGCATCAGCTTTATATAACACATCCGTGGTTGTGCTGAAGAATTAAGATGGTATCCGCACGATTCCCTTGAGTTCAATTAATATCGGGATCTCGACTGCAAGAGCATTAATCTGAAAGTCTGATAAACAGTAGGCAGATAGAGCGGTCAGTCGGATGATGGACGATCAAAGTGGTTCATTCTGGCTCGATGGGCGAAGGAGCTTTAAAGAAGAGGGACGGTATAGGAGAAGATCTTCATGGGCAGGGTAAAGCTTACTGACACGGTTTTTAGGGATGCTCACCAGTCTCTCCTGGCCACCAGGATGAGGACCAGGGACATGCTCCCCATTGCGGAGAAGATGGATCAGGTCGGTTTCTTCTCCCTCGAGATATGGGGCGGCGCGACGTTCGATACCTGCATCAGGTACCTCAACGAAGATCCCTGGGAGAGGCTGCGGGCGTTGAAGAAGGCCATGCCTGACACGCCGATGCAGATGCTGCTTCGAGGACAGAACCTGGTCGGGTACAGGCATTACGCCGATGACGTGGTGGACAGGTTTGTTGAGAAGGCTGCCGCAAACGGCGTTGACATCTTCAGAATCTTCGATGCCGTGAACGATATACGCAACATGGAGCAATCAATCAAGGCCGCAAAAAAAATGGAGAAGCATGTCCAAGGTGGAATCAGCTACACCATCAGCCCTGTGCACACCAATGAGCAGTTCGCGGAGTTTGCGGTCCGGCTGGCAGAGCTTGGCTGCGATTCCATCTGCATCAAGGATATGGCCGGACTGATCACACCAAGGAATGCCCACGACTTGATCAGAGCGATCAAAAAGGAAATCAGTTTGCCTGTAAATCTTCATACTCACTGCACCAGCGGCATGGCCCAGATGAGCTACTTCCACGCCTGCCAGGCGGGAGTGGACATCCTGGATACGGCGATGTCGCCCCTCTCAGGAGGCAGCTCTCAACCCTCCACGGAAAGCCTGGTGGCGTCGCTGCAAGGCACTCCCTACGACACCGGCCTGGATCTGGAGCTGCTTACGGAGATCAAGAGGTACTTCGAGAAGATCATGGAGATTTACGCGCCTGTCTTCAACCCCATCTCGGCACGCGTGGACACCAACGTTCTTGTCTACCAAGTTCCCGGGGGCATGCTCTCCAATCTGGTCTCGCAGCTCATTGAACAGAAAGCGCTGGACAAGTACGATGAAGTCCTGAACGAGATACCCAAGGTGAGAAAGGACTTGGGGTATCCGCCACTGGTGACACCCACCAGCCAGATCGTGGGCACACAGGCGGTCCTCAATGTCATCACTGGCGATCGGTACAAGATGGTTCCAAAAGAAGTCAAGGATTATGTTAAGGGACTCTACGGCAAGTCTCCTGCCATGATAGATCCCAAGGTGAGGCTCAAGGTCCTCTGCGACGAGGAGCCGATCACAGTGCGACCAGCAGATCTGTTGCCCCCCGAGTACGACAAGGCCAAGAAGGAGGTCGATGCTCTGGGACTGGCCAGGAAGGAGGAGGATTACCTCACCTACGTCCTCTACCCTCAGGTGGCCCTCAAGTTCCTGCAGGGCACTGCCGTGGAGGAGCCGTTGCAAAAGAAGCAGCCTGCCGCACCGGCGTCAGTTTCCCTGAAGGCAGAGCCCATGGCCCTGAACGTCGAGATCGACGGAGAATCCTATCTGGTCAAGGTGGCCCCGGCAGGCATGACCATCCAGGAGGCTCAGCCCAAAGCGCCCACCGACGGAGTCACAGTACCAATGCAGGGCGTGGTCATCCGATATAAAGTTAAAAAAGGAGACAAGGTGGCCAAGGGAGATGCAATTGCCGTTCTTGAGGCCATGAAGATGGAGCAGAACATCCTGGCCAATAAGGATGGGACAGTCAGGGAGATCTATGTCAAAGAGGGCACCACTGTCGCTCCGGGCGATGCTCTGATGTCCATAGAATAGGGTGGCTTATTTCAAGGCCACCTCCTTTGATGAAACCTCTTATCCTGAGGACCCGATGTCTCTAGCTGCTCAAACCTAGAGATAACCCTTCCCGTAGCAATTCGGGCATTTCTTCACCTTTTCTACAGGTTCCATGCAGATGGCTCCACTGCCGGATATTACCTTACCTGTTCCCTGGCAGGTTTTGCATGGTATGATTTCGGATATCTTCTGGTTGCTGGTACAATTATCCTGGATGGCGGGCGTATCGCTTCTGGCGTTGAGTTTCATATCGAGAAATATTGGATGCAGGCACTTTTTCAAATTCACGACCTCAGTGGAGATTATAATTATGCATCCCGTGATATCTTGAACTGGTCTCAACTATTATTCCTTTTCCCCATTTCTTAATATCGATAATAAAAACTAATTTGCAAAGCCGGCTCATTTTATTTTGGCCAACATCGAAGCTCTTCTCTCATCTCCTGGCAATAATGGCAAAATGGCCCCGCAGAAGCTATCTGGCCACAGGCTATGCATCTTTGGGACCTTTTTGGTTTTTCGGTTGATTGCGTTATCAATTTTGACACTTCTCTTCGACAGTTTGATCGAGGTTCCTAAATCTAGACCGATCTGATGAACAGACCACCTGCAGCTGGTGAGATTGACACTCGATCTGATTGCAGCAACATCGAAAGGCTTGGCGGTAAGAGGAGCTTCCCTATTCCCTTTTCATTAATGTCATATCTCAGCATCCACATATCGCTGCGATCTCCTTCATCCTGCTCAGAACCACTGTCGTGATCTGAGGGTTTCGTATTTAAGACAGAACTCTGAGCAGACATGCTTTTTGCGTTTATCCTCGCATTAATTGCACTATCCTCTGCATTGTGTTTATCTTGGTCTATGGATTTGGTATTTGGGGATAATTTCTTAGCTGATTTCTTCGTTTTATTTACCTTGGCATTCGATCTCATATTTCAACCTCCAGCTTCTTATCCACCACATGCTCATTTGCAAATTTTTTGATCCTAATAGAGTAATGCACAATTAAGGGCGTATATATTTAGGGATTTTATGACACAGATTGAGAAATTCATAGCACAAAACAGGAACAATAGAGCTCCACCCTTAAAGATGAATAACTAAAATATAGTTTTAAATGATCTTTTTAATGTCAGTAAAATCTCAATCCGTTCTCTTCATTATTTAATGTCCTGCATCACCCATCAAAAAAATCAAAGTATACCAAGAAAGGGGAAAGTTGTATATTCTTTAAGCAAATAGGCATTGAGGATATGCAAGAGGATGAGGCACAAGATAATCGAAAACAGATTTTTAGGTATATATCAGATAATCCGGGCACTCATCTGAGGAAAACCGCAAAAGAGCTTAACATAAATCTGAGTACATTAAGATATCACATAAATCTCTTGGAAAAAGAAGGATTAATCGTCAGCCAGAAACAAAATAATTTAAAAATATATTATGCCTCTGGTAAACTCAAACCCTATGAAAAGACGTTGACTCGGCTGCTTCAACAGAAACATTTTCGAGACATAATCCTCATACTGATTGATTCCCCTGGATCGACATTTTCGCAAATTGCCGACAGATTATCGATGAGCCTTTCGTCCGTTTCCAAATACATCAATATCTTAGAGGAGCAAAGAATTTTATCACACGAAAAATTGGGACGACAAAAGAAATATTATATAACTGACAAAAAAAGCGTTATTGAGCTTTTGAAGACATATAGGAGCTTCATGGCTGATATGAGCTATGAGATTCGCACGCCAATGAATACAATTGTTGGTATGACCAGCTTGCTCCTGGATGAGAATATGACACCGGAACAAAAGGATTTCGTAGAGGCCATCAAGATCAGCACCGATGCCCTAATGGCCATCCTAAACGATATCCTCGATTTGTCAAAGATAGAAAGAGGAAAAAGCGGGCTCGAAATTCAAACGTTCGACCTGCGCAATTGCATTGAGGAAGCTCTAGGATATGTAGCAGCGAAGGCGACAGCAAAGAAGCTGAATCTAGCTTATAAATTAGATAAAATTACACCTAATGTAATAATCGGTGATTCGAACAAGCTTCGTCAGATCCTCGTCAACCTTCTGAGTAATGCAGTTGAGTTCACTGAGTGTGGAGAGGTTGTGATAGCTGTATCATCCAAACGTCTTGATTCCCTATACGAGATTCACTTCGAAATTATGGGTACCGGCATTTGCATACCCGTTGATAAAATAGATCGACTTTTCGAGCCATCAAGCAAGGTTGATGATTCGAGGTCAAATAATTATGAAAAATCGGATTTTAGCCTATCCGTCAGCAAAGAGTTGATTGAGCTGATGGGCGGGAGGATTTGGGCGGAGAGCAAGATGGGCGAAGGATCTGCGATCCATTTCACAATCAAGACAAAGCACATTCGAAGTATATCGCCTCTAGCAGGATTCCAGTTGGAGTTTGATGCAAAGCGAATCCTAATCTTAGAACGTAATAAAACAATTCGCGATATACTTGGTGCCCAGGCCTTGGAGTGGGGTATGATCCCAATTACCACAGGATCAGGTCAGGAAGCAATAAGATTGATCCAGAGTGGAGGTCCTTTCGCTATCGCTCTATTGGATGTGAACTTGCCAGAAGATGACGGTCTGCACCTGGCTAGAAAGATACGCAAATTTGATCCAACTTTGCCTTTAGTGGCTCTGACATTCATCGGCCAGAGAATCGAATCTGACTTGTTTGCCAAGGCTTTAACCAAGCCTGTTCGGCAGTCTAATTTCTACAACGCCCTGAAAGCTGCATTTGCCTCTGTACGTGATCATGAGCTTGCTAGAGTGGATACTGCCCCCGGCTCTTTGCGCATACTTCTAGCTGAAGATAATATATCTAATCAAAAGGTTACCCTCGCGATTCTTAAACGGCTGGGATACGAAGCCGATGCAGTGGCAAATGGAAAAGAAGCTCTTCGCGCGCTGGAATGTCGCCACTATGATATTGTGCTCATGGACATCAAGATGCCGGAGATGGACGGGCTGGAAGCCGCTCGGATTATTCGGCAGCGCTGGCCGGACAAAGAACTGAAAATAATAGCCGTCACTGCATATGTAATGGAAGGCGATAGGGAGAAGTGTCTTGAAGCAGGCATGGATGATTATATTAGCAAGCCCGTGCAGATGAAGGATCTGGCGACCATTTTAAATAAATATGGGAGTGCCTTCAGGAGGGAATGCCTAAAGGAGCAACCCTCTCACTCTGACATTATCCTCCCGGAAAGATTGACTTTTAAGCAGAAGAGCAGATCCGATCTCAGCCAAACGGGAGGCAGTCCAGCCGATTAAGTGCGGTCAAGGTGTTCGATTCTTCCACTTCTCTAAAAAAACACAAATCTTCTCGTCCCCCACGCCATCTCCAGCAGCTTCCTGTGGTACCTGGCACCAAAAACTCGGCTAAGATCTCGAAAAGCTCCTGCTGCATCCTAAAACATATTTGGGCGTGCCGCCCTTAAGGGGCCACGACGCTCCCGGATTCACTTGCTCGTATTCAGCTGCCCAAAGTAGCCGTTTGCAACCTGCGATGCGTTGCTGTGGATATCCCAAAGTATTCCATTTCGGATTATACGATAAGAGAGAAGTACGATCAAGGAGAATATGAAGAATATGGATCTATTCTCGCAGTACGAATTAGGGAATATCAAACTCTCGAACCGCATGGTTATGGCACCAATGACCCGTTGTCGTGCTGTTGAAGGGAATATCCCGAATCCGTTAGCTGTTACGTATTACGTGCAGAGATCACAGGCAGGTTTAATTATCACAGAAGGATCGCAAGTTAGCCCTCAAGGAGTTGGTTATGTTCGCACTCCGGGAATCTATTCGCCTGAGCAGGTTATAGGTTGGAGAAAAGTGACTGACGCGGTTCACCAGGCAGGGAGCAAGATTTTTCTTCAACTCTGGCATGTAGGACGGGTATCACATTCTGATTTTCTCGGCGGAGAATTGCCTGTTGCACCGTCGGCCCTTCCGGTTGAGGGTGACATTCACACTCCGTTTGGCAAGAAGAAAATCGAGGTACCACGTGCTCTCGAACTCGACCTGATGCCGGGTATTATCATTCAATTTAGAGAAGGAGCTTTTAACGCAAAAGCGGCTGGCTTTGATGGCGTCGAAATCCATGGAGCCAATGGTTATTTGCTGGATCAATTCTTAAGAGATGGTTCAAACCATCGAACGGATCGATACGGTGGTAGTTTGCAGAATCGTGCACGTCTTCCGCTTGAAGTCGCCAAAGCAGTCATAGATGTATTTGGCGCAGACAGGGTAGGATATAGAATCTCACCCCATTTTCAGAGGCATTCGATGTCTGATTCGAATCCACGTGAAACCTTTTCCTATTTTGCAAAAGAACTGAGCGATCTTGGACTTGGATACCTTCACATGATAGAACGCGTTGGGGAGCCGATGCTTGTTGCACCTGAAGCGCGGTTTGCCTCGGTCATTCGCGAGATCTTTAGCGGAACATTTATTCTAAATGGAGGCTACGACGCCAAAAAAGGAAATGATGCGATTCGAAAAGGTGAAGCGGACCTTATCGCATACGGCTCCCTTTTCTTGGCAAATCCAGATCTGCCTGAACGCTTTAAGAAGAACGCTCCACTTAATGCACCTGATACTAAGACCTTTTATGCAGGTGAAGAGAGAGGCTATATCGACTACCCGACACTGTGACTGAATTGGGGGTGCCATTCACTGATCCAAGTGTTAGAGGTATATTGTCTCGTCTCCAATCTATTAAGAATTATTATATTATTATATAT
Organism: uncultured Methanotrichaceae archaeon; assembly: GCA_964589745.1. Lineage (GTDB taxonomy): Archaea > Halobacteriota > Methanosarcinia > Methanotrichales > Methanotrichaceae > Methanothrix. Next base: position 34 of record CAZPUO010000068.1, on the reverse strand, counting down.
TATTTTTTAAATACTTCAAGAATTCAAAATTGGA
>CAZPUO010000067.1:0-11699 GCA_964589745.1 uncultured Methanotrichaceae archaeon | reverse complement strand
AAAGGAGCATCGTGCGTTGCATCTTCGTCCTCGATATATTTAACGGTGCGGTAGTCCACGCCGTGCGAGGTGAGCGAAGCCGGTATGAGGCAATCGAAAAGTACAGCAAGATCGTCTCCACCTCTGATCCGGCGAGGATTTTGAGGGAGATTTGCCCGAAGGAAGTTTACATCGCAGACCTGAACCGGCTGACAGGCTCAGGCGAGAACCTGGCGATCATTGACGAGATCTCTCGCGTGACCAAAACCATGGCGGATATCGGCATCTCCAATGCAAACGATCTGGTTCATCTGTCAAGCACAGTAAGCCTTATTTTGGGTACAGAGACAGCCCCCCTCAAACTGATGGAAGAATTGGCCCTGCTAAGAAATACAATTGTTAGCATCGACATGAAGAACAAAAAGGTTCTGGGTCGCGACCCTGATCTGGCGGCGAGCGCTCCACTGCAGGTGCTGCGTCGCTTGAACTGCCTCTCGCTGGATGCGGTCATCCTCCTGGAGCTGGATCGAGTGGGCATGTCCGTTGGGCTGGACAGAGAGTTTCTGGAGAAGGCCGTATCCATCAGCGAGCATCCGCTTATTTTGGGCGGCGGAGTGAAGGGAGTGGAGGACCTGCAAACGCTGGAGGATCTTGGCATTTCAGGAGCGCTAGTGGCCACGGCGGTTCACAACGGGACGATTCCTATCGAGATGCTGCGCTGATACTGCAAAGTTTTTAAAATTTTCTTTTCTCAAAGCATTGAGAAAACTAACTGCAGAAATCCAGCTCGTTCAGGAAGGCCAATCGTCAGTTAAAAGAATTTGGAACTCCAAGTGATATCTGTCAAAATTTAATTCAAGGTGAAGCTGATGGAGAACAAGAACATCATCGTTGGACTTCTAGTAGTGGTAATAATCGCCCTTGCTTTTCTCGCTCTCAGGCCCATGATGTACGGACCGATCTACAGTCCAGGCGGCTACTCTTCCTGGCCGATAGGTCCGAGAATGGGTCCAGGAATGATGTATGGACCGGGTTACGGATCTGGATATGCGCCTTTCTACAACTACAGCCATCCGATGATGGGATATTACGAACCCGGCTACAACCACAGTTATCCGATGATGGGATATTACGAACCCGGCTACAACCACAGTTATCCGATGATGGGATATTACCCACCCGGCTACAACTACAGTTATCCGATGATGGGATATTACCCACCTGGCTACAACTACAGTTATCCATGACTAGATATTATGTTACCTGAGACTTCACCCTCGAGCGTGCTCGCGCGCAGGAAGGCTCACAGACCTTGGCTACAGCCTACTTCCTGCTCTGGCGTCTCCCAGCGAGCCCTTTAGCCGAGTGCCTGCTCTTTGGAATCAGGGTGTCCAAGCAAGCATTTTTGATCGCCATTTCTCTATGAAGATCATGCTTTTTTGGGCTTAATTCACTTCTCAGTCATTGAAGTTTCGCGCGAACGAAGATTCCGAAGCCGAAATGAAGCCTACCCAGGACCATCCCTTTTTTGGGCTTAACATTCCTTTGGCAATACTCACAGAATTGCATGATTGTTTTCCCATCATCGTTGTTTAAAAGTGCCAAGGACCTTTAGAACCAATGCTGCGCTTTCTTCAGTTGTCATTTCACCGGTAGGTACCCAACTCCTAAGACAATATAATTCTCCAGTAACAAGATAGTCAGATCCAATTTTGATGTACAGATCTGAGAGCCCCGGCGTGATTCTCGCGACACCTACGTAGGCCCCCAACACTTCTGCCAACGTCGTTAGCGTTGCACTCTGGTCCGTGTTTTTCGGGATATACCATATAGTTACGCTATCATCGGAATTTACTTCAGTTTTTTGATAATTGAAATGCCCCGTGTTATCCAAGGCCATTGAAATCGCTAGTTGGGTAATTACTTTCTCAGTCTCGTTTAGGTTGCTCGCGAGGGCTGGAGTCGATATACCGAAACATACCAAGGTAATCAAAATCATCAGCCAGAATTTCTTCATGATTAATTCCCTCCTTTTCGAGGAAGATATAGGAAGAGGTAAATAGCTTCCGCTCAAGTGCGCGTCGACCGGGAAGCCTGACCGCATGCCTGTCAGCTTGAGCTACCCGTGAAGGATAAACGAGATGGAACTTAAGGTAAAGATCTATGTTGACGAGAGCCGAAGGCGGATTTCTTAAAGGGATATCGAGTCGTGGGTGAATGTTACTGAAAAGTATCACGAGAATCGATGCATAGGATTCATTTTGGCAGTAAACATCTACTGAGTTGCCCATTAGCGTTTTTCAGTAGCACACGTGCGCGACCTTTCGCGAATCGGATGAAAAATCTCGCAAGAGGGGATAGGCCGAGACGCGTGTTACTTGAATGGCGGTCAAGCAGAATGACTGGCTCTACTGCAGTTCTGCCTGAGCTATGGAATTATGGCTCTTGATAAAAATTCGTCCAATTGGGGGCTCATACGAAAATCCTCGCCATCCTGCAGCTATCGTCTTTAATGGAAAGCGCGTAGTTCAGATTAGAAGGATCTCTAAGATATTCAGATAAGTTTATCAAGTACAAAATGAAGAAAATGCGATGGTGAATTGAATGAGATTGATGGCAGTTTATATCGCTCTGCTATTTTTTGTTGGTGCATGCGCGGCCAATGTTCCTTCTTGGGTACAGCCAGGTCTAGTCGTTACGTATGAAAGTAAAGCGGCCAATGTTGATGTATCAGGGAATTATAATTCTCCAGGAAGCACAATCGTCACGATGCAAGTTATCGGAAGGGAAGAGAATAAAGTCCAACTGGAAACTACTTTTGGTTATCCTCCAAGTAAAAGCACTTCATTCTGTACTGAAGGATTGCCATGTGACTGGAGATTTTGGGTGGATCCAAATGATCCTTTAGATTCTGTTGTCGGTATGAATGGGGAAAAATTTAAAATTCTAGGAGAAACGCCCTATTCGGATGCAGAAGGCAGGAATTACAACACAATAATACTGTCTTTAAATTTGCCAGGGCAATTGGATAATCGAATATATTACGAGAAAGAATCAGGATTAGTAATCTCCTCAATCCTGAACTATCCATATATGCACACGACCACGACCCTTAAATCAATAGAGTTTCCAAGTACCACATCCAAGCAAAATTAAATTTTTTATATTTATGTTATACTGATTCTTGTGGGGACCTTTTCTATCAGCTAGACGAGTTCTGCAAGCAAATGATACTAATTTAGAGTAAACTTGTTATAAACCGACTGGACTCGTTGGTCTGCATTTTCGGTTGTGTCTGATAAGGGCTTGCTCGCCAGGGTGGCTGGCCGGTGGCTAGGGTGCCCGTCGCCCCCCCCCCGGAAGAGCGAGGATGGCCGGGAGCTCTCCTGCAGGCAGCTCATGATCTATCGAATAAATCGATGAATTAAATCAGAAAAGCATATAAGTATTAAAAGTACTGATCTAAAATATGATGATGCTTAGAAAAAGGAGAGGCAAAGGCCAGATAATTCATGAAATTCTTTCCCTATGCAATGGCGAGGGTGCGGGCAAAACCAGGATCGTCTATGCTTCAAATCTAAATTTCGCAAACGCTAAGGAATACCTGGATTTGCTCGTCAAGAATGATCTTCTTGAGGCCGGACATGAGGAAGCCACCCTTTATAAAACCACCCAAAAAGGGATTGAACTCCTGGAATGCTTCAAGGCAATCCAAAAGATGATTCCCGAGCTGGGCAATTGGGGCGGATGGCAGATCCTGCAGGGGGCACTGTAGCAGCAGGAATCCAGCTGAATAGGATCGCAGCCGCAGGGCAAAATATTACTCGACATCCAAACTGGCTATTTTAATGGCCGTCAATCCTATTAGGCGGCTTCCTTTATCTTCAGCTCAACCTCTCCGGCAGCAATGGGCTTTGCCAAAAGCTTTCCTTCACGGAAATCCTTCACAATCTTATCTATCTCCCTGGATACTTCCGGAGTAAGATATGCCTCATCACAAAGGTCACATAGCAGAGCCGGGACGTTTTTGATCACCACTACCCCGTCGTTGACCTTGGTAACGTACTCTGTCATGCCATGATGCAGCTTGCCTCGGCCACAGTTGCAGGTATCAGGAATCAATTCCTTCTTCTCATCGTACCGTTCATCCATTTTTCATCCTCCGGCCAATAGACCGTAATTACACGCAAGTGATTCTCGCATAGCGCAACCACAGCATGGCAATGCCGGCAGCCGACGATGCCGGTTATGAGCACAGAGGGGCATGGCTTGCTGCTCGGGTAATCTTCAATTATGCTTCCATCCAATATCAAATTAACCAAATCCTCGGTAGAAATACCCCTTTCATCCATTCTTCTGTGAGCGTGGAACGTTATTATATAATTCTCCAGCAGTATGTGCTTCCTGATATCCTCGATCAACACTCTTCTGCCACCACCCTTCCTTGGCGTTATCTCCAAGGGATGCATCAGGCGAAAAAGCTTTTGGGCTGTGTCCGGCGAGCACGATGGCGATGGAGCTGATGAGGATGCGGATTGTCGGGATGCTGACAGAAATCCGGTCGGTCTGTGTGACCAAGAGATTGATCCATATACCGAGCTCCCTTTTCTTGGCTAAGACTTCTGGCCTGCATCTAAATGGTCTGGCCATGTACACATCCTTATATACGTTGAATGTCGAAGGCAACTTGCCAGAGGGTTGTTGCTGGTAATGAGATGAGTGGAGGTATAAATGAAAAGTTCTGGCGGATACTTAAGTGGACTGGTAATTTTATCCATCTTTTTTGCGCTTTCGCTGGGAACGGCTGTCGCTGCAAATACTCCAGTCAACGTTGGGACAAATACTAAGATAATAGGTGTAAGCTACCAGGGCGTCGACCAGTGGGTTGAGATAGCCAACGAGGGAACTGGTTCGATAAATCTCACAGGCTGGACGCTCACGAATATGGAGAATCAAATGTTCTCATTCCCAGCAAATTTCACCCTGAAAGCTGGTTCGACAGTCAAGGTTCATGCAGAAAAAGGCGATAATACAGCCGCTGATCTCTTCAATAGCACTTTGGTTTGGAACAAAAAAGATGATACTGCAACTCTGAAGGATGCAACTGGAAAGATCGTCTCTGAGTACAAATATCCAATAAAGGTTTCACCTTCAGCGAGTGTGACCAAGATCAATCCCATCGTTCTTCCGAACACGTTTTACATCGGCTGGACGGCTTCGAATTTCCAGGCAGGCAATAAATCGGATTACGATACTGAAAGGGGCAGCTTGAAATACAACAATCCAGTGCAGTTAAGCGGTCGTCCTTTCATCTGCCACGGAGGTCCGCTCAACTGGGCGTGGACCAGTGGGTTAGGATAGCCAACCAGAAAACTGCTCCAGGCGAATATATCTTGAGGTAGTTTCTCCAGGGAGCGTCAGGCGAAAAGGCTTCTGGCTGCGGCCGGAAGGGCAGGATGGCGGTCAAGTTGCAGGTCCTGCAAGGATGCGGTCTGAGGGGATATCAGGTCTTCAGGGTCCAGGTTGAGCAGGATCGACTTGCGCAATGCCAGGGCCGTCAGACAAAAAAGCTTTTGCCTGCCGGAGATCGGGTGGGCAAAGCCCTCTATTCTCGATGTGGATGAAGTGAATCAATTGATGACATTCCAATATTACTCTGGAAAAGTAAGATCCATAAATTCGTAAAAAAGTTAATATATCATTATTGATTATTATGGCCTTCCAGTGAGGAATATAATGCGTAAGTTAACTTTTCGATGGATGGTGGCGCTTACATTTATAGTCGCCATGTGCATAACAGGTGTATCAATAGGACAACACCAAACTGCTCCAGCGACAATAACGGCAAGATACGTGCCGACAGGTAATGCGCCCCCAACGCTGGTTATTAATGAAGTCATGCCTTTGGGCGACAACGAGCATTTTGCGCTAACCAACCCCGGAACTGCTAAGGTTAATCTGGGAGACTACCAGGTATCCATAGATCGCGGAGTTTGGGTTAAATTGCCAGCACATGACCTTGGCCCTGGTGAAGAAGTCAACGTGCTTTTTGATCCAAAAGCTAAATTAAGTGAGCCCGGCCAAGAAAACCTTTATATTGGGGCGACAGGACTCACTCTGAATGATAGATCTGGCACAGTAACCGTGAAGAACGATGCAGGATTGGTCTACGAACTGACATATAATAATCTCACTCAGTTGACGTAACGATAGGGATTCCCTGCAAAGCTGTCGGGCCTAGGACCCGCTGATAATTTTTTTAGCTTCCGACAACGGCTATTTGTCTTATTGCTAGCAGTTCTTTCTTGCTACGCCTGCATGCGATTGTAAGGACATCTCCTTGTTTCGAGTTATGGAATGGATCGCTAAGCTCGGCCTTCTCCCTCCAGACCGTCAGGCGAAAAGGCTTCTGGCTGCATCTATGGAGCAGGGTTTCGGTCAAGCTGCAGACTGCCAGGGGCATTGTTTGGCGATGTATCTGGTTTGCAGAGTCCAGTAGAGCAGGATCGCATTCCAAAGGGCCGGCAGGCGAAAAAACTTTTGGCTGCTGCAGGGCTGCATTCGCCTCCGCCGCTGCACGTGCCTGTCGGAGCCGCACGGCACTTCAGCGATGATGTATCAGGCGCTTATGCAGAAGGAGGTGGATCAAGATGCTCATCCGGGCTCTCAAGTGCCATCCGAGCCTGCAGCGCTTCTAGATCCGTAGAGGATATTAGGAGTTTTCAGGGAAGAATTGAGGAATGCCCTCTTTCGCTCCTTGATGGCCGCACTGAAGCGCGGGATACCGGCGCAGGGTTTTCCGTAATTGTCCCTGAAAGGACGCTGCTTATGATTTTCAAGCTCAAGGCTCCATGAGACCGATCATTCCGGATACAAAATGGAACGTCGATAGACATGGAATGGGAGAAGGGTAAGCTGCGCAAGGACCGCGCTGATATTATCGCACTGCTTGATCCGGACGCAGAGGGCACAGAAATTGATATCTAATATTTGGGTGAAAGGCTTCATGATTTCCCGTTCCTTGCGGAGGTGCTGCGGGAGATTCCCAGCGACTTAGATTCAATCATTATGTACCGCAGGATGACTCAAAAGGAAGTCGGCGATTCTATTAAGCAGCTGCTCGATCTGGCTCTGGGATGAAAAACAAATCCGTGTGCTCGACGCTTCAGCCATGGCATCCACATGGGAGCGGTGGGCTGGACAGCTCGCTCTTTCTGCATCTAGTTGACGGGATGGCCATGAAGCCACGGGGCCAAGGATGCGGCTTGGCGGCAAGGATGGCTCGCAGGATCCCGGTCGAGCAGGATGCGAACTCTGATCTGATTAAGGTGCCAAAAAAAGAGAGGTGGGATTAACTCGAATTCACACACAAGGCAGGCAGCCAGTCAACGCTGATGGCTCCGCATGTGGAGTTGCCCTGGAGCTGGATGAACTTCTCAATAAGAAGACACCAGTCAGGTCCTCAACGCTGCGGCCGTACTCTGCATGACGTCCCTTCAGCAGGCTGTCAGCCCTGCGGATCGCGGGAGATCCAGCCGATCTCAACTAGGCACAAATTGTTTAAGTTGGTTGGTCCTATACTAATTCAGATCTCCTTGAGGGCTGCAATGAATTTGCAAGAAATCATACCTGTTTGTATTCTGGCGACAGCGTTATTAACTTTGTCTATTCATTTTTATAAAAATAAGAGCGAGTTCAATAATAAAGTTAAATATGTAATTATTGCACTTATATTTCTCATCAGTTCAGTATGCATATATACATTCGTCAATAATTTATTCGATAATTCTTCCAAGTCAAAGATTAACACTTCTGAAATAGATCAGACCTATGTTGACTCAAATCTCTCAAGCGCCGTCTCTATTTTCATTCCCTCTATTTTCACCAGTATACCTCTTGACGAGATGGATAGTCTGAAAGGATGGAAAATTCGACCGAGGGAAGTCGCCAACGGAACTTTTCATTTGGCTGAAAACAATAATTATAAAGCTATCGAAATTGATTATAACTTGGGGCCAAATACCGCATTTGTGATGTCCAAAAGAAAAGGGTTTAGTGTATTCGGCGAAGATATAAATAAAGTAAATGAAATAGGCGTTCTTTTTAAAGGGAATGGATCAATCAATTCATTGGAATTGGAGCTTACAGACCAAGATGGAAAATGCTTTGGTAAAAAGTGGAGTGACGTAACCGGAGAAGAAAATTGGACCTATCTAACAGTAAAGGTACCAGATCTAAAGTGTTGGGGCTGCACCTGCAAAGATGAAAATGAAATAATAGATTTGTCTAAGGTTGTAGCTTTTGGTTTTGCCATATCGGATAAGGCTGGTGAAGAAGGAGGGTCAGGAGAAGTGACTATTACCCGACTCACTGGATTTAAAAATCGAATTTATTCCGTCCCTAATCTCTCGAGTATCATCTCCATTTTCACTCGCTTCTTCACCAGAATAACTCTTGACGAGATGGATAATCTGAAAGGATGGAAAATACAGCCGCGAGAAGGTGCCTACGGAACTTTTCATTTGGCTGAAAACAATAATTATAAAGCTATCGAAATTGATTATAACTTGGGGCCAAATACCGCATTTGTGATGTCCAAAAGAAAAGGGTTTAGTGTATTCGGCGAAGATATAAATAAAGTAAATGAAATAGGCGTTCTTTTTAAAGGGAATGGATCAATCAATTCATTGGAATTGGAGCTTACAGACCAAGATGGAAAATGCTTTGGTAAAAAGTGGAGTGACGTAACCGGAGAAGAAAATTGGACCTATCTAACAGTAAAGGTACCAGATCTAAAGTGTTGGGGCTGCACCTGCAAAGATGAAAATGAAATAATAGATTTGTCTAAGGTTGTAGCCTTTGGTTTAGCCATATCGGATAAGGCTGGTGAAGAAGGAGGGTCAGGAGAAGTGACTATTGCCGGACTCACTGGATTTTACTAATTTCCAACACTTTATCATCTTCGTCCATTCTCCATTTTGGTGAGCAATTTCTGAAAGGCGACCTCCACATCCAAGACGACCTGATAATCGAAAAAGTGCTTGATCACCAATAGCTTGCCGAGCCTAAAGAGGCTGACCTAGTAGTCTATTTTTTTAATTACAGACATTTGGAATTAGGATACAATCGCGCTAGCCAAGGACTCCAATCCGCCAAAGGACAAGGAACATTGACCCAAATCGGAGGATTATCAATTCGCAATTGCTTACAGCCTAGTCTTATGCCCGGTTCATTTTAATTCTCGAACCCCATTCTTCGATATCGCCTCAAAGATTTTCTTGTGTAATTCATTCCATATTTTGGATTGTTTCGATGAAAGAGATCTCTTCCTCCAATTCGATTCCAAGAATCCCTTTTCCCAATCTGTAATGATGTCCATCTTTCTTGCGTAATCGATCAATGCGGGATTGATTCTCTTCTCTCTAATCGCTGGAAACAGTCTTTTCAGAGGTTCGAACTCCTGAGAGACTTGATTGATGCAACAATTTCCCACGACGAGACTTGTACCATTGACCACATTCTCGATATAGCACACTTCCATAATGGGAAAATGTCCACAAGAACATGTCTCTGGCTGATCTCCTTCGTTCAGATATTCTATGTGATTCAACACCCACTCCGGTTTTGCATCCTTCCATTCTTTAGCTTGAGAATATTTCAGTAGCACGGGTATAATGGGCGACTTCTTCACGTTTTCACCTCCTTGAGTATCGTTACAATACATTGTCCCTGCCCAAATCTTGGCACGATTCCCTGGCCCGTCAATGATTTGCCCCTCTTCGATATCACCACTACCCTTCTAGATGATTCATCTATCGGATTTACTTAAAACATTTCTCTGGGATTAGATGTCCGGAGCGAAACCGTCTTGTGACTGGATCATGCTGCAAATTTCCTAGCCTCCATCCTCTGTCTTGAGAGGAAATGCTTGTGAGAAGGAAACAAATAAAAGCATCAGGGTAAATAATTGAGCGAGATATCTGATACGCATCAGTCAATCCCTCTAGGTCAGAATGGCGGGATCGGAGGAAAAAGCTTTTGGCTGCGTCCGGTTAGCTGGATGGCGGTCAAGCTGCAGGCTGCAAGGCCGCAGAGAGCCGGAACGAGGATGCTTCGAGTAATCCTGCAGAGCAATGAGAGGCCGCAGAGGGGCAAGAACTGCTCCATAATTCCCTGCTCCTTGGCTCGAGAATGATGTTCAGCCAATGCCGATCTGGCCTCCATGTGGTGCATCAAGCTGCTGCACTCCATCTCTCCACTACAGTTTGCCGGTAACCGGAGGATCGGCTTAGTATATATCGAGGCGTCAAGAAGATAAGCTGGGAACTGAATAAAAAAAGCGGCAGAGGCTTTGAAATGAACTTTGGTTGAGTTCAATGGAAATGAAGAAGGAGATGCTATGAGACATTCAGAAATCCTATTGATTCTCACAATCATTGTTATATCAAATTCGGCTCAAGCTACATTGGTGGCATGCCCGGCTTGCGAAGGAGGCCAACCGGATTGGACTGCGAGTGCAACAGCTTTCTTAGAAGGAAGGCCCATTAACGACACCCCAATTCTGGGCGGTCCGAAAGGGGTCAGGCTCCTGAATGAACAGATCAATTTCAGGGAAAAAGCTAATCAGGCTTCAAATGCAGCAGGTAAACCAGAAGTAACATCGATGCGTAATTCGATTTCAATGCTCGATATTAGCCTGAATGATATACGCGCAGTGCCTAATCCGGCAAATTCCAGCGATGCGGTCAAAATAATGGCAATCTTCAGGAACATCAGCCGCAACTCAACAACTCCGGATGGCTCCTCGATGACGACAGATCTGACCGGAATTATGGTTTATGCTGGCATAAAGAACTCAGCCGGATTAGAGGTAGGTAGAGTGAATCTGAAACGATCATCTGAGAATGAGTATGATGGATTCTGGAACGCCCGCGTAGCATCAGACGTCTATAATGCAAGCATTAGGATATCAGGATATGACGGAACAAAAACGTTCAATGACGTCTTGCAGATAGTAATAAACGCTTCTGAGAACACAACTAACAGAGTTCATGCTATCAGAAAGCTAGGATAAGATTGGTCGGCAATAAAAGACCCATAGAATGGCCTTTCGATTCCGATCTTCTTCATCGCTCCTCCGGAGCCGCCCTGCCCTTCAGAGCTGACGATTAGGCTACTTTGTAGCGATGGCAGGACCGTTAGCTCATAGCCTGCAATTCAGTAAAGCGATGATGCCGAATGCCCACTTGGTCGGCTTAGGATGCCCGAAAAGGTCCAACCTTAGGCAAAGGTCGACCTTAGGCAGCGACTTTCGGAGAGACGTGGGCAGTTGAACTAGCGGTGTCCATAATGCGGGCTTGTATGAAGCCCTTCGGCGTTCCGATGTTGATCTAGGATTGGCGATAATGGTTATACCGAGGATGAGGTGCACGCGAGTTAGCAAAGACACCCGCAAAACTCAGGTCTAATCGAAGCCAACGGGCTGGATACAGCAATGGATATTTGATCGAATATTTGAGGAACTGATGGGCTCGTAGGAAGCACAGCCGAATCCAGGAAAATTGTCCGCTAATTCTTAGAAAAACAACAATTTATAAAGAGCAATTTTGGCTTATCGCCAACTAAATATAGTTCGGTAAGTAAGATCAATTATTGATGATCAGTATTTATTTTTAAGTGAATACCCCGCAGCTTGCTGCGGGGATGAGCATGAAAACCGA
>CAZPUO010000066.1:0-11743 GCA_964589745.1 uncultured Methanotrichaceae archaeon | reverse complement strand
GCTAATAGTCGAGCTTCGGGCAGGGTCAAGCCTTCACACTGTGATAGGTTCCTCCCGCAAGGGCGCTGCGATCGACGCTAGCCCGCTGAGAATTCGATTGTGTTTCTGGAATTTCCTATTGGGTAGCCCCTAATTTTCTGTGGCGAAAAAATCTTACATCCCCGGACGGTTGTTCAGGGCAAGATCACTGTGCTGGAAAACAAGGTCAAGTCTGTCAAGCCTGCCCCCTCCTCAAAACTCCGGCTTGAATTTGCCTATCTTGCATGTTGCACGCACAAAATTATATTGCCTGCAAGCAGCCGAAGAGATCAGCCCAAATCCACTTCTGCCTACCCCGTAATTCCAAAGACTATAAGCGCAATTGTTAGCCTTTGCCAAACATCGATCTATTGTGCCTATGCATAGCAGAAATTACACCATAGAATCCAGCACGTAGAATGGGGGGGGTAACCTGGGTTGAAAATATGTTTATAAAATAGTGGTCTGGCTTTGAAGATCGAAAAATGGAAGGATGAGTTTACGGGTTATACACACTAGCTAGAGCTGGGATTGCCCATCCCAGCTCCATCTACCCTACTAACTCTTTGGGCTGAACTTTATGGCCCTATCGTACACGATCTCCGAATAGGATGGCCCAGTTTTTGTAGCCTTTTCTAGGTAGTCCCTCCAGAAGATGAAAACTGGCTGATTTGGATATATACCATAGCCGCCTGGGCCATAGGGGACTTCAAAGCAGTGCGGAGCGCCATTGGCGTGCCTAGCGATCTTATAGACATAAAGGTATTTTGCGTTAGGATTGTCAGGGAGATAATCCTTAGCCGTTCCATTGAAATCTGCGTCGGTGACTGCACCTATGCCATTCCATACATCCGCTCCATAGACGCCGAAACTCGAGTATGTTGCCTTACCTGTGGCCACATGGTTAACCCCATAAACTATTATGAATTCATTGGTGTCATTGCCCAAAGTAATCGCCGGATGTCGCACGAAATCATAGTACAGCGATAGATTAGGGAAAGGAGGTGTCGGCGAAGAGACAGTTTGATTCCCCGTCCATAGGTAGCATGCATCGTTGTCAGGGATTATGGCATCGATTCCTCTCTGAATACCATCGCTTCCCACTGGGACTATTTGACTAACTGGAAGCTCTATGGTCTTCAATCCACTATACTTGTTGAGAATCGCCATCCTTAGTTCTTCTAGATCATCCGTAAGGTCAAACTCTGTTTTGCCCGTTCCACGTACCCTTAGCCCGGGATAATTATATGGGTCTAGCTTTGTTGACTCATTAGGAGTTATGCGGAGAACAGTCGCAGGTGTATTGTTTATGTAATCGTTGCCGACTTGCTCATCTATGAATAGAGCTGGACGGAGAATTATAGCAAATGTATCGGAGTTATTTTCTAAACCCATGTTCAACATAGCCGAGGGAAACACTTGGGTGTTAAAAGTATCGCCCGAATACCCTGCCGATATGGCAGCAGCACGGATGCGTTGATTAATGCCTCTGTCGGCCGTAGCGACTATCACAGTAGTTTGATTGTAAGGATTTCCAGCCAATCCATTAGGCGTTCCTGCAGTATTGATGACCAAGTTGTTCACCGTATCTGCTAAGTTGGCAAAGATCCATCGGGTTTCATTTCCATATTTCCTATCCACTATATAATTATCGTAACTAAAGTATCTACACTCTGGTGGTGTTTTTCCTACGAAAACAATGGCTTCATCTGGGCCAAGATTCCAAAAAGCACTTACGTTTTGTTTAATTCCAAGAGCGAAGGCTATTTTAGCAAACAATTCAGGTACCTTGTGACTGGGTGCCGGTGGAATAAAATATGTCAAGTACTTTGTGCTGGGATTGTTTCCATAAGCAGAGGGCAAAACTCCTAAGTTGTATATTTTGATCAGATCAAAATAACCTAAAGTGCCTTGCTGTACCGTGAATCCGTCTTTTTCCAAAGCTTTTTGAAAAGCTTTAACGTCAACCGTTGTTGCATTCTGTGCAAGACCAGTTCCTATTAACATGGCGAATAAAACCGTCAATATTATATATGTTTTCATATATTTTTTACTCCCACCGTAAATTTATCATCAATTATCATAGCATCTACAAAAAAGTTTTGTCCGCATCTATCCAGCAATTCATTGGGTAAACTCTGAGCGATAGAGGATGAATGTGCGGGATCATCTTATGCATAGTTCATTTATAATCGCAAAGTAAAGGATTCAAAGAGAAAGAGTGATCGATATGAAAGCAAGCACCTGTCTGGTCATATTTGTTGTAGCCTTTGTGTGTATATCATCATGGGCAACGGCATTTGAGCTTCAAGTAGTAGATACCAATTGCAGTACATCGTACTATGGTGCTCAAGACCCTTTGCCTTCTTGGAATGAGGGACCCGCAAAAAGTGCCATCTTAAGTTTTGTGGCAAATGTTACCAACAAGAGCAACCCTGATTATGTAGAGCCTGAAGAACGGATCGCCACCTTTGATAACGATGGCACTCTATTGTGCGAATATCCGGATCCAGTCCAGGTTCGCTTCATGTTAGATCGAGTTAAGGATATGGGCCCAGATCATCCCGAATGGAATTATACTGAACCTTTCAGTTCTATCCTTTTCGGCAAACGGTTCACTATTGGCAACTTCAGTATTAATGAGATGCTGCAAATCTATGTTGCCACCAGTTCGAATTTGACTCCTGAGGAATACATGAGTTTGGCAAGAGAGTGGCTCAATAGATCAATTGATCCCCACTTTGGACTCCCTTATACCAAGTGCGTCTATAAACCGATGTTAGAGTTGTTGAGCTATCTGCGAGCCAAGGGTTTTAAGGAATACATAGTTACGGGTGGAGATGCAGACTTCGTCCGTACCTTTTCCGAGGAGGTATATGGGATTCCCCCTGAGCAGGTGATCGGTTCGGCAATCAAGTTACAATTTATCGCAAATAACAGTAGCTGCTCGGTCGTCAAGCTTCCAGAGATCCTAGTCTACGATGACGGGCAGGAGAAGGCTGATGAAATTCAGCTAATCATTGGGCGTCTTCCCATCCTTGCCTACGGCAACTGTGACGGGGATATCCCTATGCTCCAATTCGCTACTACAGGAGAAGGTAGGCGAGGCTTAGGGCTATTAAACCACCATGACGATCCTATCCGCGAGTTCGCCTATGATAATGACCCCAGTATCGGAGCACTGGATAACGGGCTCAAAATTGCAAAAGATTGGGGCTGGCAGGTGGTAAGCATGAAAAACGATTGGGGCGATATTTTTTAGTGACTCCCGCACATTTTTTTATATTGCGCCAAGGCGAAAATAATAATGCTTTTTTAGCTTTATAATTTTATTGATAACTCAAAATAATTTATCGCAACGCGTCTCATAAAACTTGGCGCGTAGAATGGGGGGTATCAGCCTCAAAAAAGTATTTATAAAATTGTACTCTGGCGTCGAAGATCCAAAAAATAGAGAGATAGGTTTGCAGGTTGTACACGCTAGTTAGAACCTGGATTGGTCTTAGTATCCCAGCTCCTTTACCTTATTTATTTGGGCTGAACTTTATAGCTCGATCATACACGATCTCCGAGTAGGATGGCCCGGTCATTGTAGCCTTTTCAAGATACAGCCTCCAGCCGATGAATAACGTCTGATCCAGACCTATGCCGTATGCCCCCGGCCCGGTGGGAACCACAAAGCAGTGTGGGTCGCCATTAGCGTGCCTGGCAATTTTATAGACATAAAGATATTTCGCGTTAGGATCGTTTGGAAGGTATGCCTCAGCGGTTCCATCCAGAGCCGTATCATTGATTTCTCCAATGCCATTAAACTCTTCTCCATATGGGACAATGTTTTCGTACGTCGCCTTTCCTGTGGCTACATGGTTAACGCCATAGACGATTATGAACTCATTAAGATCGTTGCCGAGAGTGATTGCTGGATGTGGCTCGAAATCGTTGTACTGGGAGAGATTGGGGAATGGTGGCGTCGGCGAAGAGGGAGTTCGGTTTGATGTCCATAGATAGCACGCATCGTTGGCAGGACCCAAGGCATCGATTCCTTTCTGAATACCGTCACTTCCGGAGGGGGTTGCTATACTGATTGGAAGCTCTGTGGCATTCAAATCACTATATTTATTGAGGATCGCATTCCTCAGCTGGTCGAGATCGTCCATGAGGTCAAACTCTGTTTTACCCGTTCCATGGACTCCTAGCACTGGATAATTATACGGATCCAGCTTTGTGGATTTGTTGGGAGTTACACGGAAAACTGCTGCGGGCACGTTATTGCGGTAGTTATCGCCAGCTTGCTTATCCTTGTATAAAGCTGGACGAATTAGCATTAGGAAATTATCGGAGCTATTCTCCAAGCCCATGTTCAGCATTTTTGAGGGAAGCACCTGGGTGTTAAATACATCGCCCGAATACCCTGCCGATAGTGCCGCATCACGGATGCGCTGATCTATGCCCATGTCGGCGGTAGCGACTACCATGGTAGTTTGATTGAACGGATTTCCGGGCAACCCATTTGGCGTTCCTTCAGTGTGGATATCTAAGTTGTTCACCGTATCGGCTAAGGGGACAAAGAGCCATCGGGTCTCATTTTCATACGTCCTTGAGAGCAAATAATAATCGTAACTGAAGTATCTGCACTCAGGCGGTGTTCTTCCTACGAAGACAATGGCTTCATCCGGGCGAAGGCTCCAGAAGGCAGATACGTCCGTGCTCATTCCGAGCGCTACGGCTATTTTGGCAAATAGATCAGGTACCTTATAGCCAGGTGCCGGTG
Source organism: uncultured Methanotrichaceae archaeon (assembly GCA_964589745.1). Taxonomy (GTDB): domain Archaea; phylum Halobacteriota; class Methanosarcinia; order Methanotrichales; family Methanotrichaceae; genus Methanothrix. The sequence continues at coordinate 6,954 of CAZPUO010000066.1, read as the reverse complement.
GAACAAAATACGTCAAATATTTTGTGGCAGGGTTGTTCCCGTACGCTGCAGGCAGCACTCCCTGGTCATACAATTTGATTAGATCCAAATAACCTAAAGTGCCTTGCTGTACCGTGAATCCGTCTTTTTCCAAAGCTTTTTGAAAAGCCTTAACGTCACCTGTTGTTGCATTCTGTGCAAGACCAGTTCCTATTAACATGGCGAATAAAACTAAAAGTAGCACATAACTTTTCATGTCCAAATTCCTCCCACCAGAACAATTAATCATTAACCTTTAAAAATGCTTGCGGTATTGAGGGACTTTTTCACTTGAAAATGAATTGGAGAAACAATGAGCATTGAAGGACAAGATTTGCGATAATCCCATTCTTAATCGAGAGCGTAGCATCACGGCATTTGCAATTCTAAGAAAGTATCTAAAAATAGTATTTCAGTCTTGAAGAATCTGGTCGTGGGTAAATGTTACTGAAAAGTATCACGAGATTCGATGCATAGGATTCATTTTGGCAGTAAGCACCTACTGAGTTGCATATTAGCGCTTTTCAGTAGCTCACGTACGCGGACCAAGAATCTAAAAATGAAATAATGGATTTACAGGTTGTACATACTGGTTAGGCTGGATTTTCCAGTTATATGTGCGGGTTTCTTGCTTTCTCTAAGTCGAACTTAGATTCATCGCGGCGGGCAATGGATCAGATCTCAACGCGGCACATGCACCCTGCACGTATTCATAGCCAGGCATAGGAAACCGGTATGTATTGTTTCGGATATCCCATGCCCATAGCGGAAAGCTTGATATTATCCCACCATTATCACCGGTGCAATTGTCATTGACTCCCACAAACGGTGTATCCTTTACCCGACACTGGCAGCTCAAGGGCATATCTGGATCGGATGGATTCTGGTTTTCCGTGCATGGAGCGGCGTCGCAGACAGCCCAATACTTATCTCCGGTATAGCCTATTGCGCTTTGATCACAAGCTGTTAGATTCTTCATCAAAAGACCGCACCATCCACGATAAGAATAAGTTGATACCCAATCATACGTAGCATTATCCACTTTATACTGTCCATACTTGATGGCGTTACAAACAGGAGCTTGATCTACATCGCAAGGATGTTTATTAGTGCATTTGGCCTGCGTCAGGTTTTTAACCACAATATCCTGGATTTCACTTGTTTCAACAATATGGGTTTCATTAACCCTCATACAGTCGCAGTCAGCCTTATCGCCATGCATTGTGCAGTTGGTGGATGCAGAACAAAGGGCGTGCCATCCAGTACACACGACAAATTCCTGTGGTACATCACCAGTTGTCGCATTTTGTGCGAGACCTGTTCCTATTAACATGGTGAATAAAACCACAAATATTATATATTCTTTCATATAATATATTCCTCCACAGTTGATTATCATCAATTATCATAAAGCTACAAAAAAGTTTGGCCCATAACATCTATCCGGTATTTCCGGAAGATTGGTTATCTGGTTATTCGATGAAGCTTCTCAATTGAGGCCCACCCGAATGCTCCGTCTTGTAGATATATCAGCTCGACCTCATCATCAGAAATGATTGTACCCAGGTCATATCCCTTATTTGATTCGGCGATATAAAGCGTCTTATTGTCTAGACCAATTGCTCCGGCAAAGCCTTCAACAATCTCTTTTCCGTTCAGCGTATACGCTATATTTCCTTTAAAGAGGCGGTCCTTTTGCTCAAGGATGTTAAGGTTAATGCTCATATTTTCCATCAGTTTATAGGATCCATCTTCTGCAGCATATGCATTCTGGAAGCCGGTCCAGTTTCCCACCAGGTTTGGAACCTGTGCTGTAGAAATTCCCATGACAACGAATGCTAACAGTGCCAAGCTCCAAAATCGTCTCATTCTAACTCCTTTCAATTTTTTTCAATTTTCTGCTTAATTTTACAGGTTATACATACTGGTTAGAGCTGGGATATTAAGGCAAATATCCCAGCTCCTTTTACCCTATTCCTTTGAGCTGAATTTTATAGCCCGATCATATACAATCTCTGAGTATGCTGGACCGATCTTTGTAGCGTTTTCCATGTAGAGCCTCCAGGCAATGAAGAACGGCTGATTCGTCCGTATGCCGTAGCCTCCCGGACCATAGGGAACCTCAAAGCAGTGCGGAGCGCCATTGGCGTGCCTAGCGATCTTATAGACATAAGGTATTTCGCGTTAGAGCTATCGGGAAGGTACTCCTCAGCAGTTCCAGCAAGTTCTGAGTCATGAATTGCTCCAACTCCATTCCATATATCTGTTCCGTAGGGGGCGAAGTTCGAGTATGTACACTTTCCAGTGGCTACATGGTTAACACCATAGACGATTATGAATTCATTAGTATCGTTGCCCAAAGTAACTGGTGGGTTTCGTGAGAATCATAGTACTGCGAGAGCTTAGCGAAGGGAGGCATCGGTGAAGAGACGGTTTGATTCGCGGTCCATAGCTAAGCTGCATCGTTGTTAGGACCCCAAGTATTAATTCCAGTCTGAAGACCATCATACTGTTATGGGAACCATTTACTGGTTGGAAGCTCAGTAGCATTCAATGCGTTGTATTTAGTAAGGATGGCTTGCCGTAATTTGTTTAGATCACTCAAAAGACTAAACTCTGTTTTCCCTGTTCCACGGATTCTTAGCTCTGGAACCTCATGAGGATCTAACTCTGTCGATTCATTAGGAGTAATCCTGAGAATAGTCGCGGGTACTCTCTTAATGTAAGCATCGCCTGCTAGCTGGTCCTTGAATATAGCCGGACGGATGAATACGGTAAATGTATAATCTCTTTTCTCCCTCCTACACCAGACTTTTGCCTCCCTCCTACTCATTATCCAGTGTTTTAGTGAGGCTCTGATGTATCGGTTTATCCAGCCACAACTGTGGATAGCCTTATAGCCTCAGCCATTCATCCCTTGCTGTTAAGAACGCCAGCCAATAGGAGGAGGGCAAAAAATAGGAGTGATGTGGCTTGAAGGCTGGCCAAGCTTGCAGCTCCTCTTGCAATAACAACGGTCCAGGAGTAGCAGCATTATAAATCTTATTAGATTCTAACTAAAGCTGGTGAGATGATGGACGATATAGATATGAAAATCCTTGAAGCGATCAATACCATTTCCCCGAAATCTTTTATCAGCCCTGTGAAAGTCAATGAGATCCTGAAGCTTAACGAAACAGAACTTGGAAATCGTCTAAAGCTGCTGAAGAAATCAGGGCACGTAGATATTATGACCAGCGAATATCCGTCGAGTCTAACACTTCCCAATTCCATCTCAAAAGTTTACATCACAGAATTGGGACGACGAAGCTTTAAGGAAAAGAGATAAGATTTTGCACTGCTTGCAGAGTTTAGGGATTTTTGAGGCTCTTAGCCTCGAAACAAATCTGCAAATATTGAATTCATTTATGCCTCATGCCATGGTCGCCAAATTCTAAAAGTTATAAGTGATAGTATATTGTGGTTCAGAGTAGGGTTATACCATCACCGATCGAGAAACGATCGCATGATGACGGGTCCCCTGTGAGAAGGGCGCTGAGAAAAAGCTGGCGCCACCACCTCAAACCGTTCCTGGTGACGCTGATAAAATGCTCGCCTCGGGAGCATATTACGCCAGCCTTTGTGGAAGGTCTCCTCAGAAATCCAGAACAAATTTCCCCTTCTCCATAACACACTCGTCCTCCACAAATATGGACGGATTCGTGATCAGCAAATCAGTATGAAACTCGCTGCTTGACCTCCCGAGGCCGTAAGAATCCCCAAAGGCGAAATGAACCGTGCCCTCGACCTTCTCGTCCAGGAGCATATTGCCTATGATCTTCGCCCCAGGGTTCAGCCCTATGCCGAACTCGCCCACAGTTTTCGTCGCCGGGCCGTCGAACTCGCAGATCTCTGCGAACTTCTCGAAGACCCGTCCGCGACTGGCAGACTGCAGGTCCTTGATCACGCCGCCTTCCAGCAGGATTTGGAAGGGCCGCTCGACCATCCCCAGGCTGCCGACGCTGCCGTCGATCACCAGACGGCCGCCAACCGTCTCCTCCACGGGAGCGGTGTAGATCTCGCCTGCTGGAACGTTGCCATGCAGCCCTGGCCTGGATAGGTCCCCGTTGTTCATCACGAATTTTCTGCCTCTGAGGCTGAACGAGACATCTGTTCCAAGTTCGCTGGTGATTCTGATGGTCTTGTCGGCCAGGACCTTCTGCAGCTGACGGCAACGGTTGTCAAGCTGTGGGTAGTCTATCATTACAGCTCCAAGCATCTCCTCTGTGAAGCCGGGCATCATGCAGACACGGCCCTTGTGCTGCAATGGCAGGGTAATCAGGTGGTGCCTGAAGGCCACCTCCCTGGACAGGTCGATCCCATTGCTCTCCATCTCCAGGACGTAGATCACCACGTCTGCTGCGGCCAGGGCTATGGCGTGCAGGTCGGTGATATTCTCCACCGGCCTGATCGAGTCGGGGATGTAGACGACAGAGACTGCGCCTCCGGCATCCCTGGCGGATCGGGCCAGGTCTTCGGCGAACTTGAGCTTATGGTGGTCTGTAAAAATGAGTACATCCTCGCCTGGATGCACCTTCAGACAGCTTGAGATCACAATCGAGGCATAGGACGAGGTCGAAGCATTCATCAGGAATATCCTGGTCACGTCGATATTTAATGCTATCAGCTGAAGCCGATGGCTCAGGGAACACAGCGCACACTGCCTGGCTGAGAAACTATATGCTCAGGCTCCTTTTGCCTCGCCATCCAAATGTTAGAGTCTACGAAGATCAGGCTTTCCATATTTTCTTTGCCTCAAGGGGATTGATCATCGAGCTCTCAATACAGCCTTTCAATTCTTTCTTGAACTGAGCTAAGGCAATTATGGGCTTGATCACTACTTTCCCTTCTTCGAGTCCGACTTCCACTTCGTCCCCCTCCTTCAAACCTGCTTCTTGTATGATGCTATTAGGAATCGGAAGTTTGCCGCCTTCGAGTTTTCGCTTTTATCATGCGCCCACCAACTAAAATCTTGTGTGCGTCAACTTAAATAAATCTCTCTGAAAACTGCTACCACCTAAAAGTCAGGCTTCCGGATTTTAGTTGGATCTTGGGTATGCGAGGCTTCGCACGCAGCGGTCAAGGGCACGCATGCCCGCGAGCGGGAGCCTGCAGGACGGACATCGAATAGGTTGCCCTTCCGCCCAATCATTGCATCTTTATTTCCTCGAAGAATGTCCCCTCCGATCATCAACCGGAGGTTATGCTGGATGCTATGTGATTCTCGCCTAAATCGTGAAGACCAGGGGTTCATTCGCAGATTTGGCAAATGATTATGAATATCAGTGAATCTCTGCATTGATGGAAAGGAAGACATCCTATGAATAAGAATGATAATCAGGCCCGTTCGATCTTGCAAGACCTCGCAAAGAGGGCAATGCTTGAACGTGGATTGCTCCCGGACTTTTCTGCCAAAGCCCTTGCCGAGCTTGACAAGATTCAAGCACCAGCGACTACGAAAGGCGCTAGGGTGCGAAACTTGAGAGATCTTTCTTGGGCTTCCATCGACAATGATGACTCCCGCGACCTGGATCAGCTAACTGTTGCCGTTGCGATGCCTGGCGACAAGATAAAGATACTTGTGGCCGTGGCGGACGTGGATGCCCTCGTCAAGAAAGGATCAGCCATTGATGAACAGGCGCGCCACAACACGACCTCGGTTTACACTGCGGCCAAGATTTTCCCGATGCTTCCTGAAAAGCTTTCCAACAACCTTACATCTTTGAATTTCAACGAGGATCGCCCGGCCGTTGTCATTGAGATGGTGATTGGTGCAGACGGATCGCTTCAGGATTCGGATGTTTACCAGGCACTTGTCCGCAATCATGCACAGCTCACCTATAACAGCGTTGCCGCATGGCTGGAAGGGAACATAGATATGCCCTTAGCGATTGCAGCCGTAAATGGAATGGCTGAGAATCTGCGCCTGCAGGATAGAGCCGCAGAGAGTATGAGGAATTATCGGCACGCTCGAGGGGCGCTTTGTCTTGAAACCATCGAGGCGAGACCGATATTTGAGGGTGATTCCATTCTTGATCTGCAAGTGGAAGAAAAGAACCGGGCCAAGGACCTTATCGAAGATTTCATGATCGCGGCAAACGGCGTGACCGTTCGGTATCTCTCTTCCAGAAAAATTCCATCCATTCGCCGCGTGGTCCGAACTCCTAAACGATGGGAACGAATTGTCGAGATTGCAGCGGAACACGCATTTAAGCTTCCTAAAAATCCAGACTCAAAAGCGCTGGAGATGTTTCTGACGCGGGAGAAAGCAGCCGATCCGCTTCGATTCCCTGACCTGTCTCTCGCGGTGATCAAACTTTTAGGAACGGGTGAATATATTGCAGAACTTCCGGGAGAAAATTCCACAGGACACTTTGGCCTCGCAGTCAAGGACTATACCCATTCTACCGCTCCAAATCGTCGGTATTCTGATCTGATCACGCAACGCTTGCTTAAGGCCGCCATAGAAGCAAGATCCGTGCCCTATAGCAAGGATGAGCTGGATGATCTGGCGACTCATTGCACGGAAAATGAGGATGCTGCCACCAAAGTTGAACGGCAGGTCGGCAAATCCGCGGCTGCGCTCCTACTTGAATCTAAAATCGGAGAACAGTTTGATGCCATGGTTACAGGTGCATCTATGAAGGGCACCTGGGTTCGACTTCTCGATATACCGATTGAAGGGATGCTGAAAATCGGATTTCAGGGCGTTGATGTCGGCGACCGGATTCGCGTACAACTTGTATCCGTAGACGTCGAGCGGGGTTTTATTGATTTTGAGAGAATTGGTCCATCTAGACATTAATCTGATGCTGACCTCGTTCGTACTACAGCGAAATCTCGGGTCGTGTCTCAATTTAACTGACAGGAATCCTGAAACACAGCAATTCATATAGA
>CAZPUO010000065.1:0-11952 GCA_964589745.1 uncultured Methanotrichaceae archaeon | reverse complement strand
TAAGTACATTAACGATGTTTATTACCCCATGGCACAGCAAGCCCACGACGAAAAAAACAACTCTCAAGATCGTCGCCCGCAGCCAGACGAGCGTCGCAGATGTCAACGAGCTCGCCAAGCAGTGCTAACAGCACTTGCTGATTTGTTGACTGAACAGCCACTTAGTGCTATCAGTATTGAGGCAATCGCTAAACGTGCGGGTGTTGGCAAGCAAACCATATACCGGTGGTACCCAGACAAAGCCTCATTATTCATAGACTTATATGATTCAGACGTGGCCAGTAGAGTAAACATCCCAGATATGGGTTCCCTGGAAAAAGAATTAAATGAACTTTCAATTCGAATCTGGCATTTTTGGCGAGAAACTGCAAAAGGGAAAGCATTTCGGCACTTGATTGCCAGTGCGCAGTCTAATGCGCAATCTCTTAATCAATTGCAGAATACATTTATGCCAAAACAACGCATGTTTCAGGATCAATTACTTGATCGTGCAATTGCACGAGGTGAAATTGAGAGACTCAAATATGATATATTTATTGATTTGTTGATTGGCTTCCATTGGTACCACCTGCTTACGAATACATTAGACGATGAATCGATTATTCCAATTATGATTTCCACATTACTATATGGATTAAAAAATGCAGACAGGCTACCTAATCCGTCTGAGCAAAAAGAGTGAATTGGATTAGATGACTGACTGTGATGGACTGGAGTATCGGCATTTTAAACTCTGCTGCCGTTATCGGTTAATTAGCTCAAATACCGCAGCTTGGAGGCCTTTCGGGTGTTTCGCCTTCCTGGAAATATGTGGAACACGTTTCCGTCGGTCTCTCGGCTTGGAGCTTAAGTGTTCGGACTTTTGGTTTGGGTTCCTTGTAGCCGATCAGGGCAAGAATCTTCGTCGAATACGCGTCCGAAAAGGTTCCATGCCAGCCTTTTTTTCTTTAGGAACAACTAAAGGAGTCGGCGTTAACCAAAGCCCGGTCGGTGCTACCTACCAATTCCTTTGCCCGGCTTACCAGAAGCGCACACATTGTGCAACAACCCCTCATGCTCTTGCTCTCTTTCTCGGCGTATACGCCACAGTCGCCAGCAGGCTTCCAGCACCGCTGCAAGCTGTCGAGAAACATTTCTGCCAAAAAAAATCACGATAGGGAGTATATTGTCTTGTATTTGCTGTTCAAATAGTTCAGGAAATCATAAGCCTCCGTCTCATTCCCTGTTGCCCTCTTCATCAGCTCGGGCATGTCGTAAATGGAACCATACTTGTACACGTGCTCCTCCATCCACGTGGCTGGTATGGTGAAGTCGCCCGAAGCAAACCGCTGGTCCAGATCAGGATGGTCTCTCCTCATGGCCGCCTCCAATTGAGCTGCGTTTATGGAACCCAGGGCATAGGCCGGGAAGTAGCCGAAATATCCTAGGGCCCAATGATCATCCTGAAGAATGCCGTCTTTGTCATTTGTGATGTTCACTCCCAAATAATCCATGTACTTCTGGTTCCAGACCTTCGGAAGGTCGTTTGCGCTGATATTCCCGTCGAAGAGGTCCCTTTCGATCTCATAGCGGATGATGACATGGAGGATGTAAGATACCTCGTCCGCATCGACGCGGATGGGTCCCAGATTGAGCCTATTGATGTGTCTGTACATATCATCCAGAGAGACGTTATCCATCTCTGGGCTGAATTCCTTCTTCATCACAGGCAACCAGTACTGCCAGAAGGCTCTGCTGCGAGCGAAGTTGTTTTCGAAAAGCCTCGACTCGGCCTCGGCCATGTTCATGCCCGGCTCGGTGCCTATTGGCATTCCATAGTACTCATCTGGAATCCTCTGGCCGGCGATGCCATGACCGCATTCGTGAATCGCACCCAGGATGGCATACTCCGGGTCCTGTTCATTATACCGGAGGGTGGTCCTGACATCGTGAGCACCGATATTGTAAGTTGTTGGGTGCCTCTTGGTCTTCATCATCATCCCGGACCCATAATCATAGCCTAGAGCAGTTGTCATGTTCCTCGTCAACTCCTCTTGCTTGTTTTCTGCATAGCGGGCGGACCCATAAATGTTCTTTGCAGCCGTCTGGTTGGATTTCTTTATCTCTGCTATCAGCTCAATGATGCGGGGTTTGATAGCCCCAAAAAGCAGGTCGCACTTAGCCACGGTCATGCCAGGCATGAAGTCATCCAGGAGGGCATCATACGGGTGCTCTTTGTAGCCCCAGCACTTGATCTTCTCTTTGTTCAGCTCAATCATGGCATTAAGGTGAGGTTCGAATATGGTGTAGTTGTCCTTCTCCATTGCTTCCTCCCAGGCGGCCTCGGCCAGAGATGCCATCTCCGACTCACGGGCTGCATAATCCGGGGGCAGTTTTATCCTTTTATTGTAATCGCGATTCCAGAGCCGGAGGTTGGCGGCTTCGACCGTCGACCAGTTGCTGCCATTGTTGGCAATGGAAAGAAGGCTGCCGAATTCAGGATCGATCTCCAATTTGTTCTCCAGGTCAGCCAGGTAGCTTTGTGCCCTGGCTCGATAGGGAGTCACTTTCGCAGGCATCAAATTGTCCTGATCCCATTGCGAGAGGGTAATCATCATATCCAGATAGCTCATTTCCAGCGAAGTGTTAATGAGGCGGTCATAAGCTTCTCTCGGTGTTACATCCGAGCTGCTGTTCTGGCCTGGTCTATTTTGCATCTGGCAGCTTGCGCCAAGGATGGAAATAAATATCGCAATCGCCAGGATGAACCTTATTAAAGCGCACCGCATCTCATTTTTCTCCCTACTTTTTGAAAGAGATCGGAAGATTGGAATTAAAATCTTTTCATTATCTTCAGCCAGGTGGATGCCTCGACCACGCGCAGGCACGTGGGCACGGGGCTGGGACTGGCCATAGCCAAGAGGCTGGTGGAATTGATGGGCGGGAGAATTTGGGCTGAGTCCGAGACTGGCAAGGGCTCGACCTTTCACTTTACCATCATCTCCGAGGCTGCAGCCAAGAAACCATCCGTTCCCGAAATCGAGATTCAACAGTCTGGGATCAGACCAGAGGACGATTTATCCAGGCCCTTGCGGATATTATTAGCAGAGGATAACGAGATCAATCAGAAGGTGGCTTTGAAGATGCTAAAAGATTATCGGTTACCGAGCCGATATAGCTGCTAACGGCCTGGAGGTTTTGCAGGCTTTGAAGCGCCAGCCTTACGATGTGATTCTGAGGGACGTGCTGATGCCGGAGATGGACGGTCTGGAAGCATCAAAAAAGATCCGTGAGCTTTGGCCAAAGGATGGATGATTATATCAGTAAACCGATACAGCTGGTGGAGTGAGAAGTAAACTTATACAGATGGAGAATGGGAGTTAGAGTGGCAAATTAAATTAAGCGTTTTCATGGAACCATTTCTTGGTCCTTATTAAGTAATCGATATATGATAGGCTAATATAGATATTATAAGGTGCATAATAGCTCGATATTCAGTAAGCAAAACAATTTATGATTCCACGCTCATTAACTCAATGATCAACTGTGAACGGATATGGTGCAGTGGCGGAAATTTGCTCAGTAAGGCCAGAAATCATACAAGAGGCATTGAGCGTATCTGGAGAAATCCTCAAATTAATTGAGGAAAGCGAGATTCCCATATCAAGCGTTGCATTAAAGGCCGTTCGTCTTGCCAGACTTCTAAACGACTCGGATTACATAAAAATATTTGAATATGAAGTTGAAGGCTACCCAAGCAGTGAAAGAGGGATTAGTCCAGAAGTTTTCAGGCTCGCCGCCATAGCAAAAAGAACATTCAAAAAGAAAGAAGAAAAAACAGGCGTTGAGAAAGAGTATGCTAATATTCAATCAATAAGGCACATAGAAGAAGAACTAGAAGCGGCTCGCGCCCAATGCGAAAAGTTCCCGCAGCCCGATCCAAATTTAACGCACGCTGTGGGCTTTTCAATGATGACAGCGTACTATCCCAGCTACGCTGCACATGGACGACTGAAAGAATTTTCTGAACAACTTAGTGGCAGGAAATCGATGATTCACAATTATGCATTAAGAAAATATTATGAATTGAGGTTCTCCAGTGTGGAAATTGATAAATCCTCTAGAGACCCAACTAAAGATGATCCCCAAATTATTTATAAACATATATCTAATAGAAATAAAAGGTGGATTCGATTCTGTTTGGTTCAAATTGATTATAAATTATCACCCATTTCACCACCAGAAGAATTTGGATGGGAATTATTGGATGAAGAGGCAATAGAAAATAAAGTAGCAAAAGCCCTAGAAATTGCTCATTTAAACAAAGTTGATATTATTTGTTTTCCTGAATTGAGTTTTTCAAAAGAGATTGCAGATAAAATATCGAAGACACACAAAGATATTATTATAATTGGAGGAAGTTATTATTACAATGGTTACAATGTTTGTCCTATTCTGATAAGTGGTGATGTTCTCGATCCTCCTTATAGAAAATGTACTCCCTCTGTCTTTGAAACTGATGAACCGACAGGTCGTGGAATGAAACCGGGAAATATTATTTATATACTTCAAACTTCATGTGGGCGATTTTCGGTTTTAACTTGCAGCGACTATCCAGAATTTAGTGAGAGAATATGCAGATACGATAAGGATTGCGAGGGCGTAGATTTTATTGTCAACCTTTGTTGCGATCCTAATATTTCACGATTTCAAGAGAAAGCTTCAAGTGATTGCGATATTTTCACAATAGATGTAATCCAAGTAAATAAGGCTCCTGAAGATAATAAATTTGGCAGATCATGTGTTATCGGCAGGGAACACGACGGGATTAAAGATCTCTTGATAACGGAAAAATTTAGGCCTGTGACTGATGTTAGACATAAGCTCTGCGAAATTGACAAAGAATCAATGCTTATAGTCGATATTGATATTGAGGTCAAAGGTCCGCTTGCAAGCACAAAGCCTGATTATCGGGGGAGGATTAAGATTACGCGGGATAAAATTTTTGAGTTTAACGGAAATGAGTGGTTAGCGGTGACCACAAATCATTGAAAACTGGATCGGAGGCATGATATCCTCTTGCAGTACACTTCAGTCACAATCTTGCACAATCCAAAATTGCCGATCCACTTCATTGCAGCAACACGTATGAGTGCCATTAAGTAGGCCCGAGATCCCGCGAACTTTTCTGCTCCGATTCAAGCCTCTGAAATAAGATCCTGCAATCTCGACCCTGCCCACAGTTCTAAAGTAGAGACTCTTCAGCTTCCTCTAAGTACAGCTTAGCCCTCAAGTACAGAAGCAGATCGATTCTTTGCCTAGACTCCATCTCTAGGTTTTGGACTAGCTTTGATCTTCATTCACCCGAGCATCCTGCACTAAGACGTTTGTCAATCCAGAAATTAATTTATTTTTCTCACTCGCGCCAATAATGATTTTGTCCCTACCTGGTATCTTTATGATGCTCCATCCACCACTCAGAAACCTAATTTCTGAACGAGCCTCATTGATAATATCATCAATATATCCAATGGGCAAATCACCTTGAAAAACCTCTGGTTTCGCTCTTATAAGTCCACATTTTATGGCATTTAAATATTGCGAGAATATTATGGTATTTTGAACCCTGTTTGCATATATCCAATCCATATTTTCGTCGGACACCAAACCTCTTTCTACAGTTCCAGTTCTAAAATCTCTATAAGGAGGAACGTTCCACGAGATTACTGGGCGAAACAACACTTTTCCGGATTTCATTGGCACTGGGTAAACGAAAACCAAATCAAAGTCCCACAATTCGCTAATATATGGGAGCCTTGGTTTTGCTGCATTTTGATGCGTTTCACAACAATCCTTTGAATTTTCTGCACAACATGCCCCGATCCAATCTTGTTTCTCAGCAAGTTCATAGGCTTGGGCAGCAGCCTTTCCGTATATTAGGTTGCTTTCTTTGTCAATTCGCGCAAATCCAAAGTCAATCGCTGCTCGTATTGGCAAGGCTCTTTTTATTCCATTTTCGAGCATATAACCTGAGAATTCAAGCAGCTTTTTGAGATCTTCTTTGTTGTTCTTGGCAATTACGAAAATTGTATCAGATGCGGTTATAAAAGAGTCTTGAAATCCATATTCTTCTGCCGCATTGCGTATCAGTTCCTTAAACTCTCCAATGCGGACCTGCTGTTCTTCCGGAGATAGACTGAGGAGAATATTTTTGTAGCCTGCAATATCTCCTGCATAACAGAACACTTCATCCATGAAAGCTCCTCCCTTCAAAATTGACGCGTATTGTTTCTCATTATTTATTGGCACCAAGCTGAATGTGGTATAAGTAACTTCAATAATTGTGTCCTTTACTTAATATAAGCGATTATCCAAAAGGATCCATACTTTCGCTTTGTAGATGTTGTATCCTACTATGTCCATTTGGGATAATCATTTTATTTGGCATTGCGTATTCATCAATTAATGCCATCATGGTTTAGTCCCCTACCTAGACATCCCTCTCTAGCGGGTTACTAATAGTTATTTTCACGAGCTGTCCGGGCTGAATTTTCAGCTCTTGCCTGTAAATCTCGGGAATAACAATCCTGCCGGATTTGTCTATCTTAAGTTCCGTGGTTATCTCGCGCATATAATGCCATGATCTGCCGCTAGTTAAATTCTTTCTCGTTTTGATGGCATTAAATGGCACCTAATGCCATTAAACTTAAATACTCTGCAGCGAAGATCAGTTTTTGGTGAGAACGCAATGTTTGAAGAATTGATAATCGATAGCGTCAGCCAGGTTTGGCGATCAGTAGAATCCGGCGAATCCACCTCTGCCCCTCCCGCAACGCGAGCCGCGGCTCCGATCGCGCAAGGCTACAGAGACCTTAATACAAGAAATTTTTATCCACTTTTCTCCCGTTTCTCCTCTCTCAAAGCCCTCAGTTCCGCAAAGAGCCTTTCACAGATATCAGCGAGAGTCTCTCCATATTTGCCTTCAGACTTCATGAAGTCCACGGACTCCTTGGAAAGCTTAACCGTGGTAGTTGCCATGCACGCTAATACACCCAATTCACTATTTATGCATATTGTTTATTTAGTAAACCAAAGTTTAAATAGTATAATAAAGTTTAACAAGAGAACAGTAGGATGTGTATGAGATGGCAGGAAGAACACTCTCCGAAGATGCAAGTCTGGCAACCCAACCCGATGATAGCGTACAGTCATTAATCGACTACCGCATTCGCAAAGCGAGCACGTACTACCCCGGCCAGCCCTGCAGCACCCCTGCGGAGCCCTGACCATGCCCTCCGCCCTCTCCGATCTCGCAGCAACCCTGGACGAGCTTCTGCCCGCCGCCACGATGGCGGAGGCCGCCAGGAAGGCCCTCCTGCAGAAGGAGGCCCAGGCCCTCCAGGAGATCTTGAGGCGCGTCCGGCTGCTCATGACCCTGCAGGATGCCAAGACCCGTGAAAGCTGCTATCGCCACGAGATAAACCTGCTGGAAATCTCCGAGGGTGCGCGCACGGGCGAGCACAGCGGCCTTCGCATCTCTACCAGGCTGGTATTCTGCGATGACCAGAGGCTCATCCGCCGCTTCGAGGTCGAACAGTGGGGCGACTGTAGCTTTCAGATCCAGGATGAGCAGGAATTGACTTGCGAGATGGCGGTGAAGGCCTTTGGGCTCGATGCCATCTGCTCTGGCCTGCAGAAGGAGCTTTTGTCAGGCTATCCGATGGCGGAGATGCTGGCGGGCTACCAGGAGCGGCTCTTGGCGGCGACGAAGATCCTGGAGGAGCTGAGGTGAGCAGTGCCGCAAGGTTGCAGAAGCTGCCCAGATGCTGGCCTGTGCCGCCCTTCTCGCGGGAATGCGAGCGCGTGCGGGCGCGGAAGAAAGCGATGGCAAGATATCAAAATATTATCATAATATTATTAAAAATTCAACGCATAATTGATATACCTTGGACCACTAATGGGAAGATAGGGAAAAATACCATGCCGTTTACAAAGGTTGATCAAAAGGGCAGGATGATGCTGCCGAGCGAGATAAGGCGCAAGATGGGCATCAGTCCGGGGGATGAGTTCGTCGTAGATGAACTTGGGCCGGATACGATACTTCTCAAAAAGGTCGATGTGCGCGCCATGATAAGAGATGCAATAAAGCGTGCCAGAGATGTTGACCTCGATAAGTTGGAAGCTGAGATGACAGAAGAGGGAAATAGAGTTGCAAGAAAAATGTACAAGATTCTTGATTGACTCGAACCTGTTTATCGCTGCCGTGAAAAGCAGATGGACCAGGAGTTCAGAGCTTCTCGCCCTGCTCCTGGACGGTCCTGCGGAGCTTGTGGCCAATGGAGCCCTCTTGTCTGAGTACGAGAAGTATGCGATGGAGCTGGGAGCCGAATATATCTTCAGCTACCTAAAAAGTCGAGTTATCTTAATTGATCAATCAGAGGAAGAAGTGGAGCGATGCAAACCCTTCTTTCCCGATAATCAGGCCGCAGATATAATTCATGCTGCTACCTGCCTTCATGCGGGAGCTGTTCTTATCTCCAATGACAGGCATTTTGAGGGGATCGAACGAACGGGTCTCATTGAGGTCTGGACGATATCAGAGGCTATAAAAAATCTATTGCCTAATGACAAAACCCCATGAGCCTCAGAGCGGATGAGATTCAATAACTATCGATATCGTAATCCAAGGTTTACATGTGAAAGAACTTCTTACTGATGGCCAAATATCCCCCATCGGCCAGTATGATCGCGGTCTTGAGGTCATTTTAAAAATTATTTTCTGCGGCTTTATGAAAATAGTGATTCTGCCCTCTAAATCCCTTCTCTGCGGCAGAACTCATCGAAATCCACGTACTTATCCTTCTCTTTGAGAAAACGCCTGTATTCAGCATCAGCGTACTTTTCTTCATCGGTAAGGATCTCTTTGGCGACTTCAGCGGCCATCATAACCATTTTCTTCCTCTTTCTTTATAACTTTACCTATAGTCAGAATCGCCTGATCTCGGAAACATCTTGGAGATGAAAATCGTATCTTCTTCGATGAAATACTCTATGCGATGTCTCCCAACTCTCAGCCGATAAAGCGGCGGCCTCTTTCCTTTTTCCTTTATAATATCACATTGCGGTCTGGGTGTATAAGGGTCCTGCCTCAGCTCATTAACATGGCCCTTAATCACCCTGGCTTCGTCTTTATTCAGATTCTTCATATACTTCCGGGCCTGAGGAGAGATCACTATTTTGAAAGCCACGGCACTCCATTACCCTTCAGCTTCTTGATATTTTCGAGCCTCATCGCTAGAACTGCCACAGCTCTTGGCCTTTGCCCTTCCTGCGGTAGAGGCATGGATAGCTGGCTTAGGCAGCCCAAATACTGGCCTGTGCCGTCCTTCTCGCGGGCATGCGGGCACGCAGGCGAGCGGGCGCAGGCGCAGCTGCCCACCCCCGGGGATGAGCAATGGCGTGCGGGATAAATGGAAGAGGCAGGCGAGGTTTTTCCGTATTTCGTGCCAGGTTTGATATGCCACACCGAACGACTTTGTAGCTGTAACCGCTTTTTGCAGTAGAATCTAGTCGCAATAGCCGGATTTATCTCGACACTCGGCGCTAATTAGGAGGGAGGCAAAAGTCTTGGTTTTAGGAGGGGGAAAGAAATTGACGTATTTAAAGATTTCGTTTTCGGCTGTATCGGCCGGATCGTACTCTTTCGCCAAAATCGCAAGGCCAAAATCCACGATCCTTTCCTCGCGGCTTTTCGCCTGAACACCGCCCAAACTTTGGACTGCTCAAAAATATTAAATAACATCCTGATGTTATAATATTACTGGACGAATCAACTATCAGCGTTCAGCGCCCTCGGGGGCCGCATGGTTAAACTAGCACATTCTTTCCAGCATGAGATAGCGCCCATCCCGCCCTACAATTTCAAGCTCACCGTCAAAAAGCCGGCTGGATGGTCTCTGTTCACACCCTTTGAGGTCTATGAGAGACGCACCCTGTGGACTGCCACTCATCTTAACGGCATTCTTGTCGGCATCAAACTCACATCAAGGGGCAGGACGAAGCGGCCAAGAATTATGGCCACGCTCTTTCTGAAGAGCAAACCTGTGTCTGAATCAATAGACGGGATAAAAAGATCCCTGGCCCACACTCTAGGCGCCGATGAGGACCTGACGGAGTTCTATGATCTGGCTAGAACGGACAGCATACTCCGCCTGGTGGTCGATGACCTTTACGGAATGCACAACACTGCTCCCAGCACAATTTTTCCTGATGCCGCGCTTGCCATATTGCTGCAGATGGCTCCCTTTAAAAGGAGCGCCGAGATGATGAGCTGCTTCATCACCAAATATGGCGAAGTGGCAGAGTTCGATGGGAAAAAGATACCCGTTTGGCCCAGGCCAAAAAGGATTGCGAAGCTCGACGCTCCAGAGCTTGCCAAGGCCTGCAAGCTCGGATACAGGGCAAAGTATCTGGTGAATCTGGCAAGGAAGCTTGAACTAGAGACATTCCCCACCATGGAAGAATTGGAGGCTCTTAAACCGGTCGATGCCAAGAGACTATTATTGGATTTGCCTGGAATAGGCGACTATTCTGCTGACATCATAAACCCGCACGGAGGCTTTCCCATCGATGTATGGCCTGCCGACGTTTTCGGAAAGCTGTTCTTTGGTGAAGAGCCCACCGACACAAGAAAGGCGATAGAAGGAATAAAGAAAGAAGGCTTACGCCGATGGGGGAATTGGTCATGGATGGCGTTCTTTTATGTTGTAAATGATCTCGAAAACCTGTCAAGAAAATTAGAAACACAACTTCGCCTCATTTGATCGTGGAAACTCCGCCACGTTGCCGTCTCATCTTATCGTCTGCAGAAAACTGTGGAATCTCGTTAATTGGCGTCAGCTTATCGACGTCCCTCGCGAATGATTCTCGAAATAGAGAAGCTGCGAATGATTTCCCGAATGATCCCTGAAGAGAGAAGCATGAATAGGAGGGAGGCAAAAGTCTAAGGGTGTAGGAGGGAGAAAAGAGATTATCGACTTTTGCCAATACATTATACGACGATTGACGTATTTAAGGCTTTCGTTCCTCAGGAATTCCTGGCCTCATGATTCAAACTACATCTGAACGAAAATAGGTATCGGAAGTCGGAGAATGGACTCGCCGAAAAAGCGGAAGAGGCTGAGCGGGTCGTGTTACTCGGACAGAGTCGAACTAATTTCGAGGATTGATGCTCACCATGCCGCCTTTCGTTGCACTCCATCAGTAGGAGATGCAACTGGTATGCAGTAGCCTTTGACGCTTGCAGCAGGCAGCTTTTGCTAGGAAGGCGGGCCGCGAGGTCCTGCGCGACACTCCGAGTCTGCAAACTAAGATGGATTTGGCTCCAGTCAGCTCGGCCTTACGTCTTGGCAACGTCGGCCAGCCTGAGTTGATAGAGCTCTGTAGAGGAACGAGGATGCTTTTCTAGCGATTTTTAGTATCTACAAGGAGAGCCGTATCCGCAAGAGACGTATCCACAAGATAGCCCGGAGGTTCCAAGATTCCTCTGAGACACCTGAAGTAGGAGGGAGGCAAAAGTCTTTGGGAAATAGGAGGGAAAGAAATGAGATATCGACCTTTGCCAATCATAATATACGGCAATTGTCGGTATATAAAGTTTTCGTTCCATGACGAGAAAGATTCCTGAAACCGCATCAACCAGGCAAAAAATTTGCCCAGCGGTCGAGTACGCTAGCGACTGATAAAATAAAATCATATGAACCCTGCATTCCTGTCTCGCAGGGACTGTACCACATATTTATATCGTTGAAAGTCGATCCAGCATCGGGCAAAAGTCGAGATAATTCAGTTTCGATCCCCTGTGCTTCATCATCGACTTTGCCCTCCTCCCATCCCAATTCACCGCCTGGCCTCCCCCTCTGATATCTGCCACGTGGAGAGCAGGCTAAAAGGATGACCTGGGCCGTCTCGACC
>CAZPUO010000064.1:0-12050 GCA_964589745.1 uncultured Methanotrichaceae archaeon | reverse complement strand
AAAAAAAGGATCTGCTGGGAAAACTATTTGACGCAAATTCCGAAGCACGCGGTCTGATGATCTGACCGGAAGATATATCCCAAAGTCGAATATGAATGCGTTGGTGAAGGTGCTGAAGAAATTGGAGAGTGGGAAGAAATGAAATCATTTAGCATCGCTGTGTTGGTGCTGCTTCTGGCAACACCGTGTATTGCTGCATATACTCCTGAGCAACAGACTACATTAGACGGCTTGCGCCTGAGCTTCCAGCTCGGGATTGCCAATGAGAAGGCAAGCCAGGGGCAAAACGTGGCTGAGTTCAATACCCTGGTTGATCAGTATAACACCTGGGTCCGGCAGAATTTCGGCGAGGACGCAAATCTACTAATGTCAAAGATGAATGGTGCTGCTGTCACGCCTTTGAGTTCTTTGGCATATCCCAAAAATTTGACAGGCGTTGGCCAAAGAAGTCCTTTCAATTCCAGCAGTGAGCTCTCCAAATTTGGAAAAGGGCAGGTATATGCTCAGATCCCAGACAGCAAGCAAGCTCAAGATATTGCTGAGGCTAATGCGGCCGATTGGGTTTTAAATAACTTTTAGTCCCATCCCATCGCTATTTTTGTAGGGTCAGTTTTTGAGTAGTATTTTGAGGTAAAAAGAGGTTTCTATCACCTTCTTTAGATAAAAGGGCAGATCCTTTGTATCCACTTATGGCAGACATTTTCTAGCCAGTTTATTTTCGACCTTCCGACATAATGTCGCATTGAATGCATCAAAAATCAGAAGGCATTTCGTATGAAGTCGAGTTGAAGCAACACGAGTGTCCAGACAGATATCCTCCAGGATAGATAACCCCTGCAATAAGATGCAGCGAAGCCCTAGAATAAGCTGGATTAGAAGAACAGCGCAGAGCGGGGACTGATGCGACGAGGGATTTACCTGAAAGCATTCTGCGGAGCAGCGTTTCTGGCTACATAATATTAATAATAAGTAAGTCATCATAGGTATTAATTCTTTCGATAGCGGAACCTGTTCAGTTATTTTGAGCTATTGCAAGCTCAATAAATTTGAGAAATATCATCAGGATTCGGGAAATTGCGCCACTTCTTCGGGGGCTGAATTAGGCCTTACTGGATTTGGCTCAAAAAGGATTCAAATTTTTCTTGGAGTTTAGGCATGAAATCGCGATCATCTCAGAAGTATTGCAAAAAACGATAGATAGCGTAAAAAGAGAAACAAATGAATGAAACTAATCTTTGGCAACCTTCTTGCCGATCAGGTACAGGGCGCCTCCGCAGACTACAACACCGATCGCTGCCGAGAGGATGTAGGCTGCCACCGTTCCGGTTTGGGATTCGTCGCCGGGTAAGGCATAATCCGGAATAGGCGCCCTCCAGAAAGAGGAAAGCCCTTCCAGGCCTGAAGGCACATAGCCCAGCTTCTCTTTAAGCTCCCCTGACCCCCACTCGCCGAAGGTCTCGCCTACAGCCAGAAGCCCCAGCGGTGCCAGGATTATCAGCAATGCCAGACCAATGGCAAAATTTCTTATCGTCTTATCCATGATTCCACATCAGGCCGTATTTGCTCTAGGATCTTTTTTTATCTTTATTCGGGATTCTTCTCCGTACAGAATGGACGTGTCCGTTTTCTGGATGTAGGCGAAGATCAATGCCGTGACCAGGGCTTCAATGATGCTGAAGCCAAAGGCATGCTCCAGCAGCATGGCCGGAAGGGTCACGCCCAAGGAATAAGGCATGTAGAGTGGCACACCAGTGGCACTTTGATGAAGGAGAGGTTGTATCCCGAACTCAAATCCCGTGAACGCGGCCGCGAGGGTGAGGGAGATATAACCAGCTATGGCGGCTGCAATTACCCTTCGGTAGGAGGCTACCTCCGAGTTTTTGCTGATGAGCCTGTAAACATAATATGCAGAAAACGGCATCACCGCTGCCATGTTGAAGCAATTGGCCGCAATGGTGGTTACTCCTCCATCACCAAACATCAGAGCCTGGAGAACAAGGGCGACAGATATGGCTATCACTGCCGCCCAAGGTCCCAGGACGATCCCAATTATCGCTGCCCCTACCGCATGACCGGTGCTGCCTCCTGGAACCGGGATATTAAACATCATGATGACAAAAGAAAAGGCGGCTGCCAGGGCCAGCAAGGGAACCTGTTTGGATTTTAGCTCTGTGCTCAGCTTCTTCCCAGCATAATACCAGACGGGGATCATTATGATCCACATCGCTATGTATGTATATGGCCCTAGATAGCCATCAGGAATATGCATTATTTCACCAAATTACTAAAATCTCGTTTTATTATAAAAAGATAACGGGCATGCATATCAAGTAATAAATCCTTGCGGATTTTTCTGACGAATTGATAATCAAAAATGGGTTGTGATATCATTGCGGACATAATAACATTATCATAATATTTTTCTATCTCAGATCCTGTGCGGGAAACACCGGCCTATTCGAGCTGTTTTGAGAATCCAATCGCCATTTCGATGAGGTGCGCATTTCGTTATTTTAATAACAAATTTTATTTTTCCCATGAAAATCTCTTGGTAGATACCGATTTTCATCATCCGTGAGTCACGAAATCATGAGGGTTTTAAATGAATATCGGCAGCTCGCTGCGGGGTGCGCTGTATGACCAATCGATTGTTTATTAATTTTAACAATTTCACGATTATGGATTTTCTGCTCAGACAACGTGCTCGTGCCCATGCTCTTTCTCATGGGCGTGCATGTGCTGGTGTACTATCGCACCGTGACGATGCATGTGCTTGTGGATCAGATTCGTGGCTAAAAGCAGCTCCAAGTCATTGATAACAGAGCTGGTTCCCCGGTCCACTTTGATGCTGTGATCCTCTCCCATGACTACCGATCTTTTGCTGATCTGCTCGATGATGTCAAGATCGTGAGTTGCGGTGATTACGGTCTTGCCGGCACGAGCCAGCTCCTGCAGAAGCTCGATCAACCAGAGTTGAGTTCTAGGGTCCAGACCGGCTGTAGGCTCATCCAGAAGAAGGATATCAGGATTGTTGACCAAAACAGATGCTATGCAGACCTTTTTCTTCTCTCCGCCGCTCAAGGTGTGGGGCGCACGCTCGCGCAGCCGGGCAATGTCCATCATCTCCATGACCTCCTCCACCCTGGTCCGGACCTCTTCCTTGGAGAGATCAAGTTGCAATGGCCCGAATGCCAGCTCCTCGAACACAGTGGAGCTGAAGAGCTGCACATCTGAATTCTGAAAGACAAAGCCCACTTTCCTGCGGAAATAGCTCCGAAAATCATTATCCTTGATGGAGTCGAAGATCTCCTCCGTGACCTTGTTACCGAAGGCATGGTACTCGCCAGATGTGGGATAGACCAAGGCATCAATTATTGCCAAAAGAGTCGACTTTCCGCTGCCGTTGGCTCCCATGATACAGATCTGTTCTCCCGGCAGGACCTTGAAGCTTACGTCCTTTAAGGCATTGATCTTTCCGAGGTACGAGTACGATACATTTTTCAAATCGAAGATGGCTTCGTCCATGCTTTCAGACCTTTACGATATCCTGAGAGATCAGCACCAGTAATAAACTCAGCGACAGAGACACTGCGCCAGCCAGATAGTCGCGATTATGCATCTGGAAATCCTGCATAATCTTTACATCTCCAGCAAAGCCCCGCGAGATCATGGCCATATGAACCAGCTCGCTAGTGGTCAAGGATCTCATCAGAATATAGCCGATCCTGCCACCCACCCATTTCTGCTCCTCGAATAACGAACCCGATTTTATAGTCCGAGCCCGTTTGGCAATGTAAATCTCTCTCATCAAATCCGTCAGCAAGAAGATGTACCTGTAGGCCATCTCCAGGGTAAGGACATAGACCTTGGGAACGCCCACGGTGCGAAGCGATTTGAAGATCACCTGCTGCCTGGTGGTGAGAAAGAGAAGAACCACTGCGGAGACGGAGGCTGCGACTCGCAGCGTGAAAACTGCCGCTGCCGTTACGCCCTGCCGCGTGATGTAGATGCTTTCCGGCAATGCAAAAGGCCCGAGGCTGGCTCCCGGTCCAAGGTATGCTACCTGGTAGAGCGGGTCACCGGGAAGGAAGACGTTGAAGATCATGGGCAGGGCGATGATGCCTGTGAAGAGCGGAATGAAGAGCCAGACTCGCTTGATGTAGAATCCAACCTCGATCTTGCTCAGGCTGCAGAGCAGAAGCTCGAAGACGTAAAAGGCAAGAAGTATCCGGATATCTCTGGTCACGCTGAGGGCGAAGACCAGCACCAGGATGGAAGCGAGCTTTGCCCTGGGATCGAGGCTCTGCATGAGGCCATCCCTCCTGGAATAGCTCTCATTGGCAAAGGACTCCTGGAGGAAGGCGAATACGCTGTCCAGCGTCTTCTGGATGAAGCTCCTCCCCCCTGCAGAGACCGCGCTGCACCCGCACGGGCCCGCATCAACCTCTTTCATCCAGTCCGGTATCATCAGTTCTCCCCAGAATCCTAGGCCTCTGTCCCTAGAATGCCTCTATCTATTTCAGTCGTCTCCAAAGCGACTCAAATTCTTTCAGGCCCGTTTTCGTATCCATTTCTACTTAATAAAGCTTATCTTGTGTGAAGAAATATTATCATTCAAGAAAAAATTATGCATAAGGGCAATATGAATAATAGCAATATGAATGATGGTAATTTGCATCAGAGCAAATATGTGACCTCTCAAGGATTATCCGGCGCAGCGGCATTGAAAATCCTTCCGGAAGAAACGATCCAGCGGCGGAACAAGCCATCGGATCGGTGAAAATCCTTTCGGATATCGACAATATCAATTCCTATACAGAGGATCGGTATTGCCATTGGGTATTTCTTGATGAGAACTCCTCTCTCTCGCTCTCGCGGTATCCGGACTCTCGTTCGAATTCTTCCAACGAAGTCGGAAGACCTGGGACTCACGCTGTTCCGACTATGCCTCAACTTTTTCGAGGCTGCCATCTACGTAGTCGTGGCACGCGTCGGAACTCTCGCTGACGCTAGTCAACGATATCGTCCTTCGCGATCCTATGAGTAAATACTCAGTCACCTGCATTATAGCTGTCAATAAATTTTATTGTAAATTTAATAATTATAATATTGAAACTAGTCTAAGCGCTCTGCATCTAGCATCATCTATATAAAGACCGAATTTTATTCCCCTCATGGGTGATCATTTGAAGAGGATGGTCTTATTTATAGCTGCACTTTGTCTGGCCGCTCTATCTCTGGCCGACATGTCGTCAGTCGCATATGCACAAACTACACAGAATCAAACCATAAATTCATATCAAGGGAACCTCTCACAAAAGCAAATCGATCTCGTCAGCATGCCTGGATTATTCGGAAGGCTCGGAAGGGATGTAGCAGAAACAGTCAAGTTCAAGTCACCAAAAGCAGGCTGGAAGTTAAAGGCGGTGAATGTTATGGCCTGGGATGGTTTCAATGGTTCGGTCATCTCAGTTCCGCCGCAGTTGATAATTGCCTTAGAGGTTAGGGACAAAAATCGCAATCTATTGTATAAATATGCTGATTCTCAACTTCCCTACACCAACTACGCGTTCAATATCACAGGACCTTATCCACTGACTATCGAGCTGCCATCAATACCTGTGAGCGACGAATTCTATATCTGTTTCTATGATCGGGGAGCAGTAGCGGTGGCAGGCGAGATTCTCAATAAGACCAGCGATAATTCATTCTTCTATAACGAGGCCGGAGACGAGCTGATACCCGCAGCCATACCTGCGGCTGAAAACCAGACTTCATCCGTAAACTGGATCATGTCCGTGGTCGGGAGCTAAACCTTTCATATAGCTGCTTAAGTTGGCGGCGGAAAACACCATCGTATGCCAACCTGCAGCTAAAGTTTTTTCTGTTCTCTAGATGCACAGAACATATACTGAGACCATGAAGGTCAACTGGCTGATCAGGACCATTATTGGCTGGTAATTCACAAGCTGCATCCGGCGAAAGTATGTTATAGGCTGAACGCCAACTTTGCAGACGATGTTTGAATCTCGAGTTGTCTGCATTTGCGGCCTTCCCGGAATTGGAAGCGTTGGCAAGGTGGCAGCCGATTACCTGGCCACCACTCTGGAATGCAGTACGGTTAAACCCTTTTTTTCGCGTAGCTTTCCGGCGCAGGTTATGGTCTCCCAGGGGCTGACGGAGCTCCTGCATGCCGAACTGAAGGCCCCCAAAGAAAGAAGGGATATGTTCATTCTATCTGGCGATGCCCAGCCCCTGGATGTAGTGGAGATGTATCGACTGGCGGGAGAGATCCTGGAAACGGTCAGGGCGGAAGGGGTCACTGATTTGATAACTCTGGCGGCTTACGTCGGAGATGTTAGAGAAACGGTCCTGGGTGCGGCCAGCGATATTGAGTCGGCAACGATGCTAACGGAAAGCGGAATCCCGCTGCTCCGCAATGGAGCCATCGGAGGACTGAACGGCCTTTTGGCTGGGCTCGCGCCCCGGCACGGGATGCGCGGCCTCTGCCTGCTTGGAACCAGCTCCGGAGCCGATCCGGTGGACATTCAGGCAGCGACGAACTTATTGGAGGCGATAAATCGCCTTCTCGGCCTATCTCTGGATATATCCCTGATGGGACCCGTTATGGAAGAATCAGAAGCCAACACCTGGGATGAAGTAGACATGAACTACCGGTGAGGCTTTCAAAAATCCAAAATATCACCGCTAGATTGATTTTACTACCAGCGTTCCCCTGGGAACACCCATCTCCATGGCCACAGGCTCGCATTTGGCCCTGAGAATGTAGATGAGCCGACCCTTCAGCCTTTCATGGAACTCAGATATGGTCTCGAAATTTCCCATGCCTTTGGATAGGATCAGCCACTCCGGATTTTGTAGCAGCAATAAGGCCTTTGGGCTGAGATGCTCCAGGGCCGTGCCCACTACTTCTCCAGTGGGCACGGTTTCGACGTCCGTCATAGCCTTCAGCTCCTCAGCGGTCACATCGTTTAAGATGGCCCTAGCCTTTGATCCTATCACCACTGTTTTTCCCATCTCCTTTAGCTTTTCTATCACGAAAAGATCGAAAATCACCTCGCCTGAGTTATCAGTGAGATAGAAAATATTGTTGAAGCTGCGAAGGCGTTTCTCAACTTCGGCCAGATCACCGGCCAGATTTTCCTGCAGTGTAGCCTCAAAGACGCGGCCAAAAGTAGAGTTGTCGAAGTCATGCCCCTTAACGCCGAACTCCATGGAGTTGGCAGCGGAAGCGATGCGCATCAAAGCTTCTAACTTGTTATCCGCCTGCTCGTAAAACTTCCTGGCTACGGGCAGGAGATCCATTGCCACGCGGTTGCTCTCTTCCTTTAGGCGTTGATAAGGATCCGATTTCCCGCTGCGTCTTTTGATGATGAGTTCCCGCTCTGTTCCTACCAAGGCCGGGACCCCGCCCTTGTGGCAGGCCATGAAATCCACCAGTTCCTCCACTGCCGCCTTCTTCTCCTCTTCCGAGGAAAAGACCAGATCACTCTCGAACTTGGCCCGGTCCAGGATACAGGGATAGCAGTTGGAGGCCATCCTCAAGACGGCCACCTACCTGCCAGGACCCTGACAACGTCAGGAATAACTCGCTCGGCCACGTGCACACAGGAGCCACCGCTCAGGACGTAAACCAGCCCTTTCTCACCCATCGCTTCCCGGACCATCTGTGCCATTCTGGGATAAGCGTCGAAGGTTAGATTGAAGCCTCCATAATCGTCCTGGTGGGAGTCATGGCCGAAGATGACAAAGGCCATCTGGAAATCGAAGTCTCTGGCAAGCTCCAGAGCGCTTTTGAGAGAGCTTAAAAATTGTTCGTTGCTGGCGCCAAAAGTGAGACCGATGTCATAATTATTCTTCTCAGGATCATGCAGCTCTCCCTGGCCGCTGTGAAAGTTGATGTGAAAGACGTTTGGGTCGCTTCCAAAGAAGTCGCGCGTGCCATCTCCGAAGTGAGGATCAACATCCACAATGAGAAATCGCTCCAGTCCCATTTCCCTAAGGCGCAGGATGGTGATGGCCACATCATTGAAGTAGCAAAATCCCCAGCAGCTTCCGCGCGAGGCGTGGTGACCGGCGGTCCCAGTGTAGGCAAAGGCTGCCTCGGCTTCGCCTTTAGCGACAAGCTCCGCGGCCATCATAACGCTGCCCGCAGAGAGCAGTGCCACTTCCCGGTAAGGGTCCGTTTGCATGTTGGCCATATGCGAAGCGGTGTGAGCCTGCTCGACCAGCCTCAGAGGCGCAGCCTTGGCTTTGATGACCTGGACATCAATGCCGTCCACCAGCCCCGACTCCATCAGAGCCTCAAAGGAGGGTCGGATCCTCTCCTTGAGCACGCTGAATCCATTCTTGCCGAAATCCTCATGATAAGTAATTGCGATCTTCATGCTCACTCCTTCGTGGTAGAGCTTGATTTCTTGCTCTCTTGCTCTTCCTTAAAGCTCAGTGATCCTGGGATACCTCTCCAGGAGCATGCCCTCTACCACTATGGGCATCTGCCTCTTCGCGTCTTTCACGGCGCTATCCAGCTCCCAATCCGAACTAGAGCAGATGGTGATCAGCGGCTCACCTTTCTTGACTCTTTCGCCCATCTTCCTGTGGATGATCACACCCGCCTTCTTGTCTGAGGGAGCACCTGCCATGCGGGCCAGCTCTATCAGACGCTTGTTGAAGAAAGCCACCACATAGCCGCTCGTCGGAGCCAGGATATCCTCACAGTTCTCCCCAATCACGATATCCTCGCTCTTGACCTTGGGATCACCTCCCTGAGCCTCAATTATCTCTATCAGCTTCTTGAGAGCTTTCCCTGTAGTAAGAATCTCCTCAGACGCTTTGTAGCCGTCGCCTCTGCTGGCCACGCCGCCCATCTCCAGCAAGATGCCGGCCAGGGCCAGGCTCTTCTCTTTCAGACTGTTTGGTCCACCTTTGTTCTCCAGGACAGTGAGCGCCTCACGGACCTCCAGGGCCGGGCCGATGGTTCGGCCTACAGGCGATCCTCCGAAGGTCATGGCACACTCTACGCGAATGCCCAGGCGCTCTCCCAGGTCGATGAGATCCTTGGCCAGGGAACGGCCTGCTTCCGGCGTAGCCAGTTTGGTGCCGGAGCCTACCGGCATATCCACCACCACAGCATCTGCGCCAACGGCACCTTTCTTGGCCATGATGGAGGCGAGCATCTGGCTGTAGGGATCGATGGATAGAGCATACTCGGCCTTGATCAATTTGTCATCAGCCGGAGCGATGTTTGTAGCCCCGCCCCAGACGATCACCCCTCCTACCTTTTCCGTAAGCTCCTTGATCTCATCGGCAGTAAACTCTACATTGGCCACCACTTCCATCAGGTCTGCCGTCCCTCCTGCTCCAGTAATAGCCCGCGAGCTGGTCTTGGGAATGAGAAGACCCGCCGCGGCGACTATGGGGACGACGAGAAGGGAGACTTTGTTTCCGGGAACACCTCCTATGCTGTGCTTGTCCATGACGGGGTGCGAATCGAAGTGAATCCGCTCGCCGGTATCGATCATGGCCCTGGTAAGCCACTCTGTCTCTTGGGAGTCCATATTGTGGATATAAGAGGCAGTGACGTAAGCAGAAAGCTCGATCTCGCTGAGATTGTTGTCCACGATATCCTGCACAATGGCACGTATCTGATCCTCGGTTAGCTTCTGGTTGTCCATCAGGCTCTTGATGTAACAGATAGAGGCAGGCTTTGGGGCTGGCAGGACATCAACGCTTTGGGGACTCTTCAGGTCTTTCAGTGCCTCGGTGAAGATACCTATCTCGCCCGTCTTTACCATCTCAGTTGTGGTATCCAGTATTGCCGTGGTCGCGGCACCCTTCGTTCTGACCCTGACCCGGTCGCCTGGGTTTAAGCCGCGCTCTCTGGCATCCACGACATTGAGCATGACTTTGTGCTGCCCAATCTCGATATCAAAAGGACGAACTTGCAACATCAAAAGGACCTCTTCAGTAGTAGTAATCCCTGAGCTTTTTTATTTTCCGCCTTCCAGCAACGTGAGGGACCTGATCCATTCGCCTCTGGCCTCGCGTGTGGTTCCCACCACCAACCGCAGGCCTTTGGCGGTCTCCTCCAGAACGCCGCATGCTTCAACAGTCTCGCCAGGCAGTGCCTGCCCGGCATAAGTGTGAGAGTAGCAGAATATCTCTTTCACTTCTTCATGGTCCAGCCGGAGGATGGTCGGGCTGTCGAAGGCAAATTCTGCATCGATCACCTTGGCCTCAATCCGGCGCTGGCCTACGGCCATGCCGGGCACTTGTGGCTGGATCTGACTCCAATCGCGGGTGAAGAGCAGGTCGAAGTAGGTGCCATCGATCATGCCTCGGTTTCCCTTTCTCTTTTCATGCAGCATAAACTCATCGAAGCCGGTCTCGGGCTTTCGCTTGGAATAGATCTTCCTCCAAGTTTCTTCGTCCAGATCCAAAATCTCGCCCCGCGCCTTGGCCTTTGCCACCATATCCCTGGCCCTCCACCACCAGGGTCCGTAAACCACGAAATCTATGTCCGAGCTGGGACTGTGCAGGCCGACGAGCATGGAGCCGGTAATGCCCATCTCATGCAGCGGCACACCGTCCTTGGCAAGGATTTTGGCGAGCTTCTTGACCCGCGGGTCCTGCTCCGCCACTCTTATCAGGCCTTCTGAAGGTCTGAAAAGTCTTTTCACATCCTTCTCCGGGACCACGTGAAGATCGCGGACGTAGTCTGGGCGCTCCCTCCTCAGAAACTCAAAAGCCGGGTCGAAGTCCATCTTGCGGTAGCGCTTCCCGTGAGCCACGCGCTCTCCTGCCTCATCAGGAACATAGCGAAGGAGAGACCGGATACCCCTAGGGTGGCAGTAGTCAGCAACCGCAAAGATCCAGCCGTCTTTAGTCTCAAAGAAATCTCTGATCCTGGCCTTCACGCTATCGCCTTCAGAACCTTATCCAGGCCCGCGCCCGAGCGAATGATCTTTCGTTTCGTCAGATCCAGGAGCGTGGATGGCTCTGCGTATCTGCTTTTTCCTCCATCCACTACCATGCCCACCATTTCTGAGATCTCACGGGAGACTGCTGCGGCAGTGGCCGGAGGCGGGGAGCCGGTGCGATTCGCGCTGGTCGAGGTGATGGGACCGGCCTGATCGATGATCCTCAGAGCAGTCTCGTGATCGGGGAACCTTATGCCCACCAGAGGGGAGCCAGCCGTGAGTATATCTGGAACTATGATCTTTCGCGGGAGGAGGACGGAGACGGGCCCCGGAAAGATTTGCTCCAGCAGCTTCAGGTCATCTCTGCCAACTTCGGCGACACTCTCCAGCATCTCCAGGCTGGAGACGGCTAAAAAAATAGGCATGGAAAGCGGCCTTTTTTTGATCCGAAAGACCCTCATGACGGCCTGCTCATCGAGAGCATTGGCGCCTAGGCCGTAGACGGTCTCGGTGGGATAGACCACAACTCCCCCGCCGATGATCAGGTGAGCTGCACTGGATATCATTTTCGTTTGATGCTGGCAATATCTCCCAGCGTAAGGCCTCTGCTTTTGCTGCTGGACTTAACTCCTGTCTCGTTGACCTGGTCCGTGAGCTTGATCTTCAGCTCCTTCTCCAGCTTCTTTCTGACCTCATCCTCTGGAGAAATTTCCTCGCGCTCGATCTTCTTTAAGAGCGTTGCTTTCTCCTTTATCCTGGCGCCCAGTTCCTCGGGCGTAAGTCCCAGGCTCTCCCTGGCTTCTCTGATTTTGCGTCCGAACTCCGGAACCAACTCGACCAGATCCTTGAAATGGTCGCGAGGCCTGGGTCGCCTGACCGTGAACGTCCTCTCCACAGGAACCATCTTCTTCGTCACTGGCGACCATTTGTCCTCAGGCTTGCCGAAGCGCGCACAGCTCTTGCACACATCAAGAGATGAGCCGTCGATCACTATCCTTTGAGGCAAACCCGCGATTTCGGCACCACAAATCTCACATTGCTTCTCGGTCATTTCGGGAAACCTTTATAGGGGTCGGAGTTTAATAATCTTTGTAATTATGGATAGTGGAG
>CAZPUO010000063.1:0-12143 GCA_964589745.1 uncultured Methanotrichaceae archaeon | reverse complement strand
GAATCTCCTCATAGGCCACCTCGAAGATCACAGCCGGCTTCAGCTCCACCTCCATACCTTTCTGCACTACAATAAGATCCTTGAACATCTCAGTCAGATCTGCCAGCATCTCATCTGTCAGGCCCGTGGCCACCCAGCCGATATCCAGGAGCTTGCCCGTCTCCGGATCAGGGCACCCTAGCCGGTAAGAGCCCAAAAATCTGGCTCTCCTGCCCTCGCCCCACTTCGCGCCTATTACTACTAAGTCCAGAGTCTCCATCACGGGCTTGATCTTCAGCCAGTTTTTGCCTCGCTTCCCCGGCGCATAGACCGACGAAGGATTTTTGAGCATGATGCCTTCTTGACCTGCATCCAACGCCCTGCGGTAGATA
Source organism: uncultured Methanotrichaceae archaeon (assembly GCA_964589745.1). Classification (GTDB taxonomy): domain Archaea; phylum Halobacteriota; class Methanosarcinia; order Methanotrichales; family Methanotrichaceae; genus Methanothrix. The sequence goes on along the minus strand of CAZPUO010000063.1, from coordinate 11,772 downwards.
TCCTCAGCCGCCTCTGGCTTATCGGACAGGACCTGATCAGCCACCAAAGAGGGATCGGCCACCTTGACCAGAAGAGCTCTGCGATCCACTAGGGAAAGATCTATCACGCTCCTGCCGTCCAGATATATCAGGTCGAACAAGAAAAGGCGCAAGGGAATCTGGGCAGCGAGCTTTTCCACATCATATTTCCTTCGAAAACGCTTAAGGATCTCCTGGAAGGCCATGGGTCTCCCGTTTTGGCCGATGGCAACCGCTTCTCCATCCAGTATGGCGCTCTTGGCCTTTATCTGCTTGGCAGCACGGACCACCTCTGGCAGAGAGGCGGTGACATTCTCCAGCCTGCGAGAGAAAATGCGTACCCGCTCCCCATCTTTATGGATCTGCACGCGAGCACCGTCGTACTTCCATTCGATAGCGGCCGTCCCCAGCTCCTGCAGCGAGGCTGATATATCTTCGCCCAACTGGGCCAGCATCATCTTGATAGGATGGTTGAGCCCAACGGTCAGATCCTTCAGGGTGCCGTGCCGAGCGCTCACCGCCACCAGGCCCATATCTATGGTGAGGTTGTAAGCCCTCTCCACATCCTCCGCAGACATCGCAAAGGCCTTGGCGATGGCATCCCGCACTCCGCCCTCTCCAACACCGATCCTCATGTCCTCGATGGCCAGCCGGGCAATGTACAAAGCCTCCAAGGACGAGGCCTGACTGAAAAGAAACTGCAGATTTTTGATCTTGGCATCTTGACTCTTCCTGCCAGAAGCACGAGCAACCGCTAGAAACCTCTGATAGACTTCAAAGATGGAGAGCTGTTCTCCTTTTGAGAAAGCCGCAAAACCGATGGGCTTTCGCTTCTTCACGATCTCCGCTGCCACCAGGCCTGGGTCGCCTGTGACGCGTAGCAGCTCCGAAATCTGCTGGGATGGGCAGCCGCAAGCTCGGGCCAGCGCTTCATAGAGGATGCTCGGTCCCACGCCCATGACCAGGTCTGAGCTAGGTGGGAAGACGGTGCCCATTACGAAGTTAGCGGCCACAGAGAGATCCGCTTCGTCAAGCTCTGCCAGGAATGCCGCGACTAAATCGATCTTCTCAAGGGAGCTGCTTTTTCCCTCTACGCTCTGGCAGAGCTCTGCGAAGCCAAGAAAGCCGGTCATATTTTTGCTCAATGGGTCATGCCTTAGAATATGGCGTCGATCTGTTTGGTCCTGTAGATGCTGATGATGTCCGACAAAATGGCTGAGGCCGTCTCTATGGAGCCGGCTCCAAGACCGGTGACGGTTATGGTTCCGGACAGATCCGTGTAGATCGCAGCCGAGTTCAGCGTCCCGGCCACAGCTATGGGGCTGTCCATCGGCACCAGAGTAGGCCTGACGGTCAGAGCTGGTACGTCACCTATGAGCTTTATCGCGTAGCCCCTCTTCCTGGCCAGGGCCAGGGCCTCTGGCGTGACGCCCGTGATACCCGTAACATCTACATCACTGTACTTGATGTTCATATCGAAGAGTGCGTTGGCTAGGATGACCACTTTGCCGGCTGTATCCACGCCCTCCACATCATAGCTCGGATCTGCCTCTGCAATCCCCAGGTCCTGGGCCTCGCTCAAGGCATGGGTATAGGGAATGCCCTCTTCGGTCATACGGGTCAAGATATAGTTGCAGGTGCCGTTGAAAATGCCCCTGATGCCATAGATGGTGTTGCCGCAAAGCGTTCGCTCCACCAGGCTGATCAACGGCATGGTGCCGCCCACTGTGGCCTCGAACTTCAGCATTACCCCGTTGTCCTCGGCTAGCTTCTTGAGCCGGTCGTAAGAGACTACCAGTGGCCCTTTGTTAGATGTCACGACGTGCTTTCCGCTGGAGAGCGCAGCCTCCATGTGACCTAGGCCGGGCTGACCGTGAACAATGTTCGTGGGGGTGACCTCTATCACCAGATCTGAATCTATGGCAGACACTGCTTCCTTGCCTTTCATGTCAGAGGTGGCCACATTTTGCAGAGTTCTTTCGCTCAGGATCTTTTCAGCGTTGATCCCTTCATCGGCGAGGACGGTGCCGGTATGATCGGAAACACTTATCAGCTTCAGGTTCAGCCCCATCTCTCGGAGCATCTTCTTCTTGCGGTTCAGGACATCGACCACACCGTGGCCCACCACGCCATAGCCCACCAGGGAGACCTTGACGTCTCTCATACCGCCTCAGCCTCGATTGGCTCGATTACGAGAAGCTTCTTCTCTCTGCACACTTGGCGTAAGATGCCAAGAGCCTTCTGAATCTCGGTCTTGCCGGTAGCCCGGATCTTCAGGTAGGCAGAAGATGGCTCATTCACGCCAGGCATGGTCAAAGCCAGGTCCATCACCTCGGCAAAGCCGGTGGAGTCGATCCTGCTCACCGTGTCACCGAGGTCGCTGTCCAGTACGTGGCCCACCAGAACCACGGACACGGCCTCAATGAAGCGATCCTCACCAGCTCTCACCACCGATATCCCGCTGCTTTTTAGCTGGTTCTTGATGGTGTCAAGCTTTGATCGGTCCATCTCCACTACGAGGCGGACGGGGATGGTACCGCGTGGTGTCTTGCGGTCTCGGTGATGTACCACGCTGATGATATTGGCCTTGTTATCTTTCAAGGGCTGCAAGGCCAGCAGCAGCTGCCCTGGCACATCCTGCAGCTCCAAGTCCATGGAAAGTCGCATAGCATTCCTCATAAATTGCTGAACGTTTCCAGCCCCTTGAAGGAAATAAACCTTGTGCAGAGGATTTTCAATCATCAAAAAATAAATAGACGCAAAGGCCGAAGGAAGGCGGGCAATACAAGTCTATGTAAAGCGCCGCAAATGACATCTAATCGCAGTATCGGTCGTGTCTTATGAGCGGGACCCAATGCACCTTCCCAGCCGCTTGATCGCCTCATATTTTTCTTTCCTCTCGACCTTGGCGCCCTCTACCGCCTCCTGGAGCGCGCGGATGGAATGGTCATAAGTATCTCTATCCACAGGAAAAGGGGTGCCATCCTTGCCACCGTGAGCAAAGCTGAATCTGGCTGGATCGCGCCAGCTCGGGCTGGCTCCATAGATCAGCTCTGAGATGAGCGCAAGAGCTCGGATGCGCTTTGGTCCCAGGCCTTTCAAGGCAATCAACTCTTCGTAGCTGGTGGGCTGAAGCTCATAGGCCATCTGCAATGCCTTTCTGCCTGCTTCGTCTATGTCCAGTAGGGGCACCAGCTCGTGGCGTCTGGGCAGGGAGAACCCCGGAACTGGGCTTGATCCAGGGATAAAAAAATCCAGAAGACTGCGCTGCGCAAAATGCAGGTGGGAAGGACCGTCCTTCACCAGGTCAAGAGTTGCTTTGCGGTTCTCGCGGCTCGCCGAAGCAGTGAGGTCCAGCACTGACCTTTCTTTTTTCTCGGAACAGATGGCGCTATGGGGCTCCTCCACATAGCTTTGGACGCGGTCGGATAGCCAGTGGTAGCGGCGGGCAAAGCTCTCGTTCATCCCCTGCTGCACCACCGCCCAGTCTCCTCTTTCTGTGAAGAAGAAGGCATGGTGATAAAGCTGATATCCATCCTGCACCAGGGCACTGTCCACCTTGGCGGACATCCTGCTCGCCCTCACCAGCTCGTCCACCTTGCAGAGAGGGAGTGAAAAGCTTTCAGCGTGCTCCTGGATATCTGCCGGCGCTTTTCCGGAGGTCCTGCCCTTTCCTCCCGCCACGGCTATGCCATGTCTTTCTGGCGATAAGGCCATCTTGAGAGCGCCTGTGGTAACGGTAGTTGTACCCGATGAGTGCCAGTCGAAGCCTAACGTACAGGCGAACGCCTGGAACCAGTACGGGTCCGCAACCCGACGCAGGAACTCCTCCGGACCCTGCTCGTAGACCAATGCTTCCACTATCTCGCCTGCCAGGCGCACCATGCGCCCGAAGAGCCAGGGAGGTGCTGAGCCGCCATGAAGCGGCAGGTTGACGACACCGGTTCTCATAGTTAGGAATGGTTTTTCAGTTAGCGTTTTTCGGATAGCTATTTCAGATAACCTTTTCTTTTACAAGAATGGAATATAATTTTATGGAGCACAGCGCGAAAGTAAAGGGCGGTGATGTTCTCACTCCCGTCTCAGAGATAGATCTGCGATCTTTGGCTGAGGCGAGAGACGATAAGGACACCTATCTTTCGATTTACACTTCTGCTAATAGAGACGCCCGACTCTTTGTCGCATCCAGGTTGAAGGCCATAAGAAGGGCTCTGCCAAAAGATCTCGAAGCTCACTTTGATAAAGCCCTGCAGATGGCTGAACCCGCCCTGGTATCCGAACCGGTAAAGGGCGAGAAGGGCTGTGTGATCTTCGCCTCGGCTGCAAAAGGTTTTCTTGGGATCTACAGGGTAAGTGTGGAGCTGGAGCCAATTGTCGTCTGGGATAGATCCCCGTTTGTCCTTCCGCTGGCGCGGCTGAGGAGAGATTACGAGGATTATGGACTCTTATTACTGGACTCCCAGGAAGCGAGGCTCTTTCTGGTAAGGTCGGATGTAATCGAAGAGAAAGAAAAGGCATCCATCGACCTCATGAACCGGCATAAAAAAGGTGGATGGAGCCAGATGCGTTTCAATCGCCTGCGCAGGGGCGCCATCAAATCGTTCCTCGCGCAGCTTATCGACGATCTGCAAGGATGGGAAGAGCTGCCGAAGGTGAAAGGATTGGTGGTGGCCGGGCAAAGTGAGGCAAGAAGTCAGCTCATGGAGATGCTGCCTCCGTCTCTGAAAAGCAGAGTCCTGGATGAGGTGAATTTATCCATAAAAACGTCGCGGGGAGATCTGGTGAGGCTCGGCGATGAAATCGTCAGGAGCAAACGGTCAAAGGAGAGGGCTCTGGCGGCAGAGCTGAAGGATACCGTGCTCAAAGGGCAGCCTGCTGCCTATGGATTGAAGGAAGTGAAAGAAGCGCTGGAAGAGGGTCGGGTGAACCATCTCCTGATCTCAGAGGGCTTTGCCCTTCCAGGTATGATCTGCGTCAGCTGCCATCATATTCACTCGGAAGGCGACAGGTGCCCAACCTGCGGAGGTGAGATGGCTGCCCTGAAGCTGGAAGAGATCTACGAGATGGCAGAGAGGAGGGGAGCTGATGTGGTGTTGGTGGAAGACGAGTTTTTAGAGAGCATTGGGCACGTTGGCGCGACGCTGAGGTATTAATGAGATTTCTTAATGTAATTTTCCGCGAGGAAATGCCGGAAAAAAAATATTTAAAATAAAAAAGGATTATCGAGTTGCATAACAGGATTTGGCACTGAAAAAATAAATTCCTCCGCTCACTCCTCCTCCAGCCTGCAAAACTGGCAGCTGTGGTGCCACATGGGCTCTGCCTCCACCCGGACAGGATTTTCCATAGCGTATCGGCCTTGATCCATCCCCTGGATGAACTTATGCACCAAGGCGGCATCCATACCTCTGGGCTTGATTCGTCCTACCTCACGACCATGGACGCCGTGGTGGCCTTCTGTTTTGTCAATGGTAACGACTGCATATTCCGGAACATCCTCGCTGTCGCCGTCGCTCAGGTACAGCAGTTTTCCGTGGTAAAAGCCGTAGCACAGAGGCCATTTGTGCTGGGTCATGGCCTCGACAAGGTCGTCTTCGCTCGGGACCTCCTTGAAAGAGAATACGCGGGCGGGATGGTTCATTGTCTTCACCTTAATTGGATTATTGTTTTGGACTTTCAGAATTAAATAGCTTCTTTGGAAAACGCACCAGGCTACTGGGGGCATGGGAACCAGAAGTCATTGGCGACCTGCCAGGCGCCCGAACTCGACGATAAAGTTAAAACCAAAGGGGTAAAAGTATTCACAATTCGTATATACCAAATCAGCCTCCAATGCCCTGTTCACAATCGTGAATCGAGGTTAAAGCCGCCCGCAGAGCAATATAACCGGGGTCCGCATCTAGGGCATTGGTTGCTTGCCGAGAAAGATCCGGCACAAAGCCCGCTGCCTCTTTGCTCCATTTGAGACGGCGTGAGACGAACACCAGGATCTGCACATCGTTCTCAGGCACAGGGCTGCGCCTACATCGCCTTTGCCCTGCCCGCGCGAGCCGCCAGGACCATCGTGCCTGTGCAGGGCTCCGGGAAGGACAATAAAGAAGATGTAGATCTCATTGGCAAGAATAAGTTACCGCGAAATTTATCATGGCCCGAAGAGAGAGTTGAGTGCGTGAGGTTTGATGGCAGACATTTGGTCAAACCAGTACTGAGCTTGGCATCGCTGCATTCCTGAGAGCAGATCAGGCAGAGACCTTTTGCCTGCCCAAGACAGGATGCGATATCATGCCCTCACAGCAGTATTTGAGGTTTGCGTGAAATGATAATAGCCTTGCCGGATGGCAGCAGAAAAGAGATAGCAACTGAGAGCGCCCGCATCGAGGACATCCTCCGGGATCTGGGGATCAATCCCGTCGAGGTCATCGTGGCTAAGAACGGCCGAATAGTCCCGGAGGAGGAGATGGCCGATTCCGGGGACGAGCTTAAGGTGGTACGGGTCGTGCACGGAGGATAAGAACCGGTCGCCATCGGCTTTAAATCGGTTACTAATACTATCGATCTAGATGCTCAAAGATGCTGAAAAATCAAGATACTCCCGCCAGATTCGCCTCTTCGGCGAGGAGGGCCAGGAGAAGCTGAAAGAAACAGCAGTCCTCATAGCCGGAGCCGGCGGCCTGGGCTCGATCGTGTCCATCTACATGGCAGCAGCCGGCTTTGGCCGGATACGGATTGTGGACTGCGACAAAGTTGAGCTGAGCAACCTGAACCGGCAGGTGCTTCACTGGAATGACGACGTGGGACGAAATAAGGCGGATTCTGCCCTGGAGACCTTATGCGGCATAAACCCGGAGATTGAGGTTGAGGCGCTGGTGGAGACCATTTCAGAAGATAGCATCGATCGTCTCCTGCATGGCTGCGATCTGATCATGGATGCCATGGACAACTTCCCAACCAGATACCTCCTGAATCAGGCCGCATTGCGCAAAGGACTTCCGCTCTTTCACGGGGCCATCAGCGGCCTGCAGGGCCAGGCCACCACGGTGGTGCCTGGAAATTCTGCCTGCCTGCGCTGCATCTTTCCCCGCGCGCCCCCTGCCACGATCTTTCCCGCCATTGGAGCTACCTGCGGGATAATCGGCTCCATCCAGGTAACGGAGGCCGTGAAGTATGTGCTGGGCAAAGGGGAGCTTTTGGAGAACAGGCTTCTGCTCTGGGACGGCCTATCTGCCAGCATGGACGAAGTGGTATGCGAGCGCAATCCCGGCTGCGAGGCCTGCATGAATATTAATAACCAGTCCTAATATTAATATTATCCACAATCCTTAATTGTAATATAGTCCATAGAATTAAGCAAAGAGATGAGCGAATGACCGAAGGCAAAAAGGCGCTGCTGGTGATGGGCTGCCCCGAGGTGCCGGTGCAGATGAGCATAGTTCTCTATCTCTCCCATAAGCTTGGCAAGGCCGGGTACGACGTGACCGTGGCAGGCACAGATGCTGCCGTCAAGCTTCTCAAAGTCTCCGATCCGGAGAGCTACTACGTGCAAAAGACCGTCGACTTAGACCAACTCATAGCCGACATCGTAGAGAAGAAGATCGACTTCGACCTCTGCTTCACCTTCATGCACAGCGATGCTGGCATGACCTACGGAGCCACATTCAGCGCAATTTCCAGGGCCAAGCTCTACGCCGTGGTCTTCGGCAAGAATGCGGAGGAGCTTGCAGAGACCATCGACTATCCCGCGGAGAAGATCGTGGCCAAGGCCACACACAATCCCAACCCATTGAAGAACAAGATCGACAAGGTGGTCCTGTGAGCTGCGTCGAGCAGATGAAGTACAAGCTCTATCTGGAGCGAACTTCTTTCAAGGACGCTCGCGAGTATATTGAGAAAAACTCGGAAGAGGTCTACTACGTCGATCCAGGCTACAAGATCTTCAAGGACTACTACATTATCGGCGTCCCTCCGGTGGCCATGGGCGTCAGAGGAAAGGAGATGCTCTTCACCTACGTCAAGCCCTGCCACGGAACCTTTGTCATGGGCATCGACTCTGAGGAGGAGATTGCAAGGCTTCGGGAACGGGAGACCGAGAAGCTGAAGGCATCTCTGAAGGGCGGCCCGAAAACTAAAGCGAAGCCTGCACCGTCCAGTTTCAGCGATATATGGAAACAATAAAAATTCCAATAATAGCATCGGGAAACAGATGATAAGTCCATGAAGGTAAAGGTCAGAGCATTCGCCAGCTTCCGGGAGATTCTGGGCAGAGAGCGGGAGATGGAGATGAAAGATGGCTCGACGGTTGCAGACCTGCTGGGCGACCTGGCTATGGCCAGCCAGAGATTCAGAGAGGCGGCCTTCGATGACTCCGGCCAGCTCAGGGATTACGTCCTGCTCATGAAGAACAGGAAGAGGATCGATTCCCAGCAGGATCTGAAATCTGAGCTATGCGAGGGAGACGAAGTGGCGGTATTTCCTCCAGTGGCCGGAGGCTAAGGCGTGATAGATATCACCAAAGACGACTTCTCCCTTGACGATCTGATCAAAAGGGCCAAAAGCGACGATGCAGGCGCTATAGTGACCTTCCTTGGCACGGTGAGGGACGACGGCATCAAGAAGATGGAGCTGGAGGCCTTCCGGGAGGCTGCGATGCAGGAGCTAGAGCAGATCGAGGAGGAGGCCGTAAGCCGATTCCATCTCAAGTCCCTGGACATCGTCCATCGCGTGGGACCGCTATCCGTAGGAGACAACATCGTTGCCATTGTCTGCTCGGCAGCGCATCGGGATGAGGCCTTCCAGGGATGCAGGTACGTCATCGAGGAGCTGAAGTCCAGAGCGCCTATCTGGAAGAAGGAAATACGAGAAAAGGGCGATCGGTGGGTTGGAAGTGAGTGAATTTGTAGTAGTATTATGCACGGTGCCCGTGGGCGGATCGGAGAGTATGGCCAGGGTGCTGGTGGAAGAGCGGCTGGCCGCCTGCGTTAATGTCAGCCAGGTAAGATCTTATTTTGTTTGGGAAGGCCGGCTCTGCGCCGATCCGGAAGAGCTGATGATAATAAAAACAGAACAACGGATGGTGGAAGCTTTGAAGAAGAGGATTCTGGATCTTCACAGCTACCAGGTCCCGGAGATCATCGTTATTCCAGTCGAGGAAGGCTACGAGCCTTATCTCAACTGGATAGACCAGTCCGTTGGTCAGGGCTTTACCTCGGGAACTTGAGATGGAAACGGCATACAAGTTAAAGGGCAGAGAAGACACCGTCCTTTTGGTGAAGAGCATAGACGTTGGTTAAGGCTTTATCTTCAGGAAGCCTTCAATTCATCATGGCCAGAGATCTGGACGAGAAGGACCTGCAGATCTTAAAGAAGCTGGTGCCCGAGCTGGAGGATCTCTTGCAGCAGGGCATTGATATCGAGTACGGAAACATCTTGCCACCCGTGGCTAACCATCATTCTCGGGACAAGAAGGATTTCGAGACCAGGCTCAAAAGACTCTCAACAGAGGAGATGCGCTACCTGGCCGATCTGGTTTTAGCGGGGACGGAAGACACAGGCTGCCTTTACCCTGAGTTTGCAGAGGCCTTCTTCACCCTGGCCGGGCAGAGGCTGTCCGGCGAAGTGGCGGACCGGTTGCGAGAGGCATACGAATCCGACGGGGAGTGCGCTGGCTGAAAGAATATCCTCAAGACACCTCAACAAAGGATTTCGTCTTTTAGCGTCCACTGGGCGGGGCTGGCAGGGTTAAGATGACGATCTTCGGATTTATCGGGACGGGCCATCTGGGCAGCATTCTGGTGCGCAAGTTCGTAGAAACAGGTGCAATAAAGGCAGAAAATATTTTAGTCAGCAATAGAACCCGCGAAAAAGCAGAACTGATAGCCAGAGAGCTTCATGCTCGCTTTGGAAGCAATCTGGAGGTAGCTGCGCAGTCGGACGTGATCTTTCTCTCTGTGCGTCCCATGGACGTTAAAGGCGTCTTGAAGGAGACTTATCAGCTGCTCACTCCTGAGAAGCTGCTGGTCTCTTTGGCTGCGGACTTCACATTGAAGGATTTGAGAGCACTCTGTCGGTCCAGGGTTGCCCGCGTGGTTCCCAGCATTGCCTGCGATGATCTCAAGGGCGTCTCGCTGATGGCCATGGGAAACAATGCCATACAGCAGGATGAAGATCTCCTCGTCTCCCTTTTTGGCGCCATCGGCGAGCCTTTCCTGGTGGAGGAGGCCCACTTCGAGGTGATGGCAGACCTCACCAGCTGCGGTCCAGGCTACATCTCCGCTCTTTTGCATGAGTTCGCTCTGGCGGCATCGTGGAGAGGCATCCCGAAAGATCTGGCAGAAGAGCTGGTGAAGAAGACTCTGGTCGGCACCGCCAGCCTCTTGGAAAAAGAGAGCTTCGAGGATCTGATATTATCTATTGCGACCAAAGGCGGAATAACTGAGGAAGGTGTGAAGGTCATCCATGAGAAGGCCCCGGAGATGTTCAGCGAGCTGTTTATGGCCACACGGGCCAAGCATGAGACAGTCAAGAGGCTGATCGAAGAGCAAGATTAGCAGAGAAGCCATCTCTTTATCGCGATGCGGCTGACCGTTTCTGGCCCGCTGTACGAAACGGGAAGATAACTGGGCCAATGATGCGGATAATCCGGACAAAGCTTATTTGAATCCCTGATTTTTATGATCTCAGATCTCTAGAGCCGTAAGATTTAAATAATCTGATGCACACTAACCAAAGGTTAGTAATATCGGGTATTGGATTGTTCGAAAGATTAAACCGGAGATGTTCACAAATGCCAGGCCTACAGGTGGATTAATACCCCTAAATGAGATGTTCTGGCTGGTTTAAAGAACCCTATTCCGTTAACAAAAGAACAGGTTAAAAAATTACTTAAGCTTGCAACGATTAAATATATTGGAGGTTTTTGATGGCAGGAGAAATCACACTTAAGGTCATTGAAGCTCGTCCTTCGGATGTGGGAAGAGGAATTGCCAGGGTAGACCCGGCAATATTTCGCGAGAAGGGCTGGCAGGCAGGCGACGTTTTAAGCATCCAGGGAAAGAAGAAGACAGCTGCTCTGCTCTGGCCCGGCTATCCGGACGACACAGGCACCGGTGTCCTTCGCCTGGATGGAAACACCCGCAGGAACGCTAGCGTAGGCATAGACGACAAAGTGCCGGTGAAGATTGTCCAGGCTGCTCTTGCAGAGGCAGTGGTCTTTGCGCCCACGGTGCCGCTGCGCATCACAGGCGGCGAGGAGTATCTGAAAAGGTACATGGAAGGCCGCGTCATCACCAAGGGGGACATCATCGAGATCTCGGTCATGGGCCGCAAGATCGAACTCATGGCCACCAGGGTCGCGCCAACCAAAGAGGCGGCTGTCATAGGCGATCGGACCAGGATCGAGATCTCTGAGAAGCCTGCCAAGGAAGAGAAGGTAGGACCCAGGGTCAGTTACGAGGACATCGGCGGACTATCCGCAGAGATCAAGAAAGTCCGCGAAATGATCGAGCTGCCCATGAAGCACCCCGAGCTCTTCGAGCGCCTGGGTGTTGAAGCGCCCAAAGGCGTTCTCCTCTACGGCCCTCCGGGCACGGGCAAGACCCTGCTGGCCAAGGCCCTGGCCTCCGAAACCAATGCCCACTTCGAGACCCTGAGCGGCCCGGAGATCATGTCCAAGTACTACGGCGAGTCTGAGGAGAAACTAAGGCAGCTCTTCAAGACCGCTGAGGAGCAGGCACCGTCTATAGTCTTGATTGACGAGAT
>CAZPUO010000062.1:9764-12214 GCA_964589745.1 uncultured Methanotrichaceae archaeon | reverse complement strand
CCCCAACCTGAAGGTTGGGGAATTCGTGACCCTCCGCGCTCCCTAAGTATTAAATTTGAAAAAAAATCTTTTATATGAGAAAGCTGACTTAACTAGAATTAGGGGATTTGCAATGAAGGGAACGACGAAGACATTGGATAGTAGATATTCTGATTTCATCGAGACTCTACAAAAATTGGGAGAGCTTCAAAACATGACCAGGATGATAGCCCGCCTTTCCTACCAGGAGGATCAATCTTGCCAGGTAATGGAGGAGAATTTGGACCCTGGAGAGAAGGATGATTTCAGGATAATGCACGATCTTTGGCAGATGGGCTGGCTTGAAGTGCGCGAGATAACGATGCAGAGCAAGAACGGGCTTAGAAGGAAGTACGTCCTTAAAGTATGCCTCGAAGAGGTCGCTCGCTTCTTCGAGCAGGAAAAACTTCGGCGATCTTCTCTGGCCAAAGAAACTTTCCAAGCGCAGAAGGAGAGGGTTCCAGCTTAATTTTATTTTTTATCGGATCACGTCCAAAAGTGCAGCGCGGATGCAAAGCAAATGGCCGCAGAAATTCCTCATGAGGATCATTCTCCAAGCGGACCTCATCAGACAGGTTTTGATGCACCGGGAAACGGATTTATCCTAATTCGACCAGATAAAAGAAAAGATGAATCCTATGGATCAAGTATTGGAGACTGCAAGGAAGATCAGCAGCATGGAGATCAGAGGTGCGGGCCGGATTGCCACAGCCGCTGCAGCATCTCTAAGAGACTTTGCACTGGATTTGAGAGTGCAAACCCTCAATGATTTCAACTCTGAGATCAAGCAAGCGGCGGACATTCTCCTCAAAACGAGGCCCACCGCGGTTTCGCTCTCCAACGCCATACGTATGGTAACGAAATACAAAGCAGATGACCTGGAATCGGCCCGCCAAGCTGTGGTCGTCAATGCCAATCGCTTCATCGAGAATTCCCAGAAGGCGGTGGATAAGATCGGCCAGATCGGCAGTCGCCGGATCAGAGACGGAGATGTCGTACTCACGCACTGCAACTCGCTGGCAGCCATCTCCGTCATCAGAACCGCGCATGAGATGGGAAGGAAGATCAAGGTGATAGCCACCGAGTCGCGACCCAGGTTTCAGGGCATCACCACAATCGGCATGATGGAGGAAATGGGCATCGAAACTGAGCTTATCGTGGATTCAGCAGTAAGAAGTATCATGAATGAAGTGGACCTGGTAGTAGTAGGTGCGGATGTGATCACCGCCAACGGGAACCTGGTAAACAAGATTGGTACCGCTCAAATAGCTCTGGCCGCTCATGAGGCCCGAACCAGCTTCATGGTGGCAGCCGAGACTTACAAGTTCAGTCCCATGACGATATTGGGCGAACTGGTCACCATTGAGGAGCGCGGGCCTGATGAAGTTTTAGCGGACATCTCCAAGTACAAGCACGTCCGGGTGCGAAATCCTGCCTTTGATGTCACGCCTCACCAGTACATTGATCTGATCTGTACAGAAGCGGGAGCGATACCGCCGGAGATGAGCTACATGATAATAAAAGAGCAGCTTGGGTGGGAGCTTGAAGAAGACTAGGCTTCAAAACTTTTGGGTTGTTTTGCTTTTGAGCTGTTCACTTTTGGGCCGTTCTACTGTACATCCGGAGTAGATTGCCCGCCTTCCGGGGATGGAAAATCAAAAGGTAAATCGCGGCTGGGATGATTCCTCTTGCAAAGGCTCCTTTTGAAATCGATTTCGCATACGTGTGTTCAGGAGATTGCTCATGCTCTGTGATGTTATCTGACTAATTTTCCTCGCGATCTGTTTTCAAAAATTGCAACTGCGCCGTTTGCTAGGCTGCTTTTCGTCCGACCGAATTAAAATGAAAGCTGCATTCTCCAAATTAACGATGGAATCGCATATTATAGGATGTCCGAAGGCGACTTGTTTGTGAAAGGTGTCTGTGAGGGATAGACTTGGCGAAATTTAAGGAAATAACGAATGCCAATGAAATTATATCTTAATAAAAGCCTGGAATTTAAAACAGAACCATCAAAACCGCTTCTAACTTAAATTGAACGTTTTTGAACTTTCGATAATCTACCCCCAGAATTTGGCTTATCGTTCGTTCTGTCATATTCTTATATAATTTGAATAAAGAAAATTAGTGTGACAACTCTAATCAGAATTAGGGTTGATCAAAGAAGGAGGCAAAGTACAATGAATGGTATTAAGTTCTTAATGGCATTGGTAGCAGCATGTATTCTTATTATACCTGCCTTTTCAATGCCGGATCATGGAATGGGACTGGATTGCAAGCAGAAATCCTGCGACTGCCAGCAGAATATGATGGGACAGGACAACAAGGAGAAGATGTGGCAGGGCCAGGACGACAACATGAAGCCATGCGGCTGCCCCGAGTCCATGATGGGACAGGATAACAAGGAGAGGATGTGGCAGGGCCAGGATGAA
>CAZPUO010000062.1:0-9664 GCA_964589745.1 uncultured Methanotrichaceae archaeon | reverse complement strand
AACAAGAAGCCATGCGGCTGCCCCGAGTCCATGATGGGACAGGACAACAAGGAGAGGATGTGGCAGGGCCAGGATGAAAACAAGAAGCCATGCGGCTGCCCCGAGTCCATGATGGGACAGGACAACAAGGAGAAGATGTGGCAGGGCCAGGATGAAAACAAGAAGCCATGCGGCTGCCCTGAGTCCATGATGGGACAGGACAACAAGGAGAAGATGTGGCAGGGCCAAGACGATAAGCAGAAGAAAATGTGCGACGATATGAAGCCCAGGATGGAACAAGACGGAAAGCAGATGTGGCAAGGACATGATGAAGACCACATCAAGTCTATGATGGGCCCTGAGTGCGATCAGATTGGCCATAAGCACATCAAGTCCATGATGGGAGACAGAGAAAAGGGCGACAATGGAGGCATAAAGGTAGTTATAGTAAATTTGCGTGTTTAAAGTAACGGAATGATCAATAAGAGCACCTGATCATTCTATTTTTAAAAGATGAAATTTCATAGGAAAAAGCTACAAATACGGGATTTCTGACTAAGCTATTGTGATATCGTGATCTTCTGAAGCGGTTCAGGAAGCTAGCCCTTTCTCTGGATCCTAAGCTACCAGCAAAGGCACAACAAAGGCTTTCAATGCGAAGAACGAATAACAGAATTGGACAAACAAGGAATCACAAACATTTAGGAGGAATATGATATGAAAAAGAGCTATTCTTTAATGACATTAATACTGCTAATAAGCAGCAGCATGATATTGACCGCATTCGCTCAGGAGCAGGTTGCTCAGACGGTCTACGTTCATGAGGGAGACCTCAACGGCACGCTGCTCTCGGGAGTACAAGTCGCCGGACAGGAGGCAGCAGGTAATGGCTTTGAGGGGATTACAGACTCAAATGGAGTTGTGGCCATCAGCGGACAGCCGGGACTCTGGCAGTTCACATTTGCGAAGGAAGGTTATAATCCTCTCAGCGTGAGCTACAATGTGACAAAGACCGGTGAAGGCGCTGTTTATCTCGAGAAGGCCGCATCTTCACAGGCTTCCCAGGGACAAGTTGCTCAGACGATCTACGTTCATGAGGGAGACCTCAACGGCACGCTGCTCTCGGGAGTACAAGTCGCCGGACAGGACGCAGCAGGTAATGGCTTTGAGGGGATTACAGACTCAAATGGAGTTGCAGTAGTCAGCGGACAACCTGGAACCTGGCAGTTCACATTTGCAAAGGATGGTTATAACCCTCTTAGCTTGAGTTACAATGTGACCGAGACCGGCGAAGGCGCTGTTTACCTCCTGCCAGCCAGCGGGTCCCAAGAGCAAGTTGAGCCATCCCAACAGTATCAACAACAAACCTAATCTCAATCAAATCCACAGACGGCGCCGGTGTATGGTAGCTATGGTGGCTAGACGAATCACCGATGCATTGTGGATAGAGGCTTTAAAAGATTCTACATTCAGCAGAGAAAGAAGCCAGGAAAATATTGATTGATCCTGGCCTTCTCAATTTTTGTGCCGAAATGTATCCCTATTTTGGGAGTCATCCATCAAGGGAACTCTAGCGCTTCATTCTCCATGATGCCAGCAGTATGGCCAGAGCTGCCAGGACTGCGCCGGATGCCGGCGTTCCCCTGGCCTGAGATGCAGCCGGGGTCTGATTGACCGGAGAAGCCTGAGATTCCTTCTGAACTACTTCCTGCTGAGGCTCTTTCGACTGAGCAGCTTCAGCTGCCAAAACCTCGACGTAAGCGGTCTTCTTTCCAGAGGGAGAGCCAATAGCAGCAACATCCACCACAAAGGAGTAATTGCCCGGCGCCACATTCCCGGCCTTGAGGGTGCAGTTGTATTTGGTGATGCCCGTCGGGAAGATGTACTTGATCATCTTGGGACAAGTGATATCGAGTCCCTGGCTCATGTTCTTAAATACCAGCTGAACATACGCCCCCTGGCTGCCCAAGCCCTTTACAGCAACGGTTAAGTTGGCCTCGCTATTGGGAGTCAAACTGATAGGCGAGACATCGACCACCTGGAACCAAAAGGAACCATTGGCCTGGCCTGTCAGCAGCAAAAAAAGCACAAGCAGCAAGATTGAAAAGACCGTTTTCATGAGTTGTACGTTATGCAAAAGATTATAAAGATGTTTCGGAGTATAGTCCGAGGTTTTTTCTGCGGGAGTGGAAGTCATTGAAACGTTAAGAACCTCTTTAACTCGTGGTAGTGGAGAAAGGCAAAGAGCAAAGCCCGGCCACTGAAATCAAGTCCTGCCCCTGCCGTGCGATTATATCACCACAGCAAGTAGCCAAAATACCTCGCTGCATACACGGCGCCTACAACTATCACCAGCAGTCCAAAGAATTTGGTGGTCCATTTCCCCACTGAAACGTATTGGTCTCCGATCCTCCCGCCAACGGCCCGGGAGAAGGTGGCTATGGGAATGATAGGCACTCCATGGCCAATACCGAAGACGAAAAGCATCATGCCGCTCGCAAGGGGCGTTACGCTCTGAGAGGCCAGCCAGATCAAAACTGGCAGGACCATGGATAGAGCGCAGGGCGCCCACCCCAGCGCAAAGAAAATGCCTAAGGTGAAGGCGCCGATGAAGGCTGAATGCTTGAAGAGTCCAATGGAGGCTTCAATCGATCTTTGCATCAGGCCTTGCCCCTTTTCCCGTGCCTCTCCTTGCGGGGAACGTCGTATTCGAGCGGTCAGAGGCTCTAGAATCTCTTCCAGTGGCTTGAAGTTGCTGATCCCAAGGAGGATCATGATTCCACCAGCCACAAGGTCGAAGAGCCGCGAGTCGCGGAGGAATACCCCAACCTGAGAGATGAAGAGACCCAGCACGAAGAAGACCATAGCCATGCCAAGGGTGAAGGCTATTCCCATCATGAAGCCCTCCCGGGAGGTTGAAGTGCTCTTGCGCAGGTACTCGTCCTTCTTGCGCATGGTCAGGACATAGGAGAACACAGCAATCATCAGGGCAATGGAACAGGGTGCAAGGGATGTCAGAATTCCCAAAAAGAACATTCCCAGAGCAGATACGTCCTGTCTGGAAACCTCGCCTTCCAGGCCCTTCCACTGCGAGCTATTTAGATCCTGCAGCTTTTTGTTAAGAGTCTCTGCGCTCTGCACCCCATCGATCTCACCCTCGCCTACTCTGTAGACATGGTAGACTCCGGCGATATCGCCATTTCGGTCGATCAATAGGATAGTGGGATTGGAGGACGCTCCTCTGACATTCCAGTAGTCTAGGTATTTGCTTCCAATGGAGTACGGCTCAATATCCTCGATCCAGGGCCAGGTTATGTTGACCTTCCACCAATTACTGGCCAGGGTCCTGCCGTCTTCTGAGTATGGATTCTTCCTGAGGTTCAAGGTTACGATTTGCACGCCAGGGGAAATGGCCTTGAGCCTGGCCAGCTCCTGCACCTGACCTTTCAGGGATTTCTCGCACTCCCGGCATAATGGGATTTCGATATTGGTTATATGCAAAACCACCGGAGCCCCTCGAAAGTCGGCAAGGGAGAAGGTTTTCCCGTCTGCGCCGATAGCGGTGAAATCCGGGGCTTTTGTCATTCCGCCAGCGCAAACTGGAATCACGAAGAATGAAAAAGCAGCGATAGCAAAGAGCAGGAGAAGAGCTGCCGATTGCAGCTTTTTCTTCTGTTGCATATCAGGCATTATGCTATCGCTAATCTCCAGGAGACTCATCTCCAGGATGCTGCATTCTGCTGGTAGTAGTAGATGGAATCCTTTACGTAGGCACTGATCTGGTCCTCGCTCATGGCATCTTCCACGCTGTGCCAGGCCACATCGACCTTTCCGTTCGACCCTTTAATCAAAGTTATGAAGATGGTAGTGGGAACATATTGCGGTCCGCCGGTCGGGTTATAGACATCCAGAAGATCGATTGCGTTTCGCAGGCTGCCGCCCTCTGCCATTACGTCTTCGTATTTCAGCTCCCCGCCGTAGCTTTCCATGACCTTTTTAATATTCGCTATTTGCTCCACACAAGATTTGCAGTTGCTGCTATGGATTAAAGCGAGCACCGGCTTCTCTTTCAGGTCATCGAGGATCGAAGCTGGATGCTCAACCGAGGAACCGGCTTTTGCATGCTGACTTGGATATGTCGTCCACCAATCGTTTTCGCCGGACCCCAAGGAGTGAGCAGGCTGATAACTTCCCCAGTCCTCAGAAAGGGCCAAACCCGCAATGGCTGAAAGGACCATCGCAACCAGCACGAATAATGCCAAGTAATCTTTAATTCTGTTGAACATGATGGAAACCCCTGATATGCCTCTACTCCATTTCATCTTGAATTATTTTTAGAGCTCGTTCTTCAATTAGTATCATGTCTCGTTTCCGCCTGACCATTTTCATCAAGATCGGACCAGAGAAATCGGCTTGGGCCAGAGATCGATTGAGGCGTTCAAGAGAAACGCTTGTCTCCGTCGTCAGCATTCGCAGAACCGCTTACCTGAACGCTTGGAGTGATGCATTCATATTTATTGCTTTTGGGTCTATCATGATGGCAAGCTGAGGAGGCGGGAGAGTGGCTATGCCTTGGGATCTTCCTATAGAAATAGGGCCCCGGGCGGGATGGTTCTCTGGTTTGAGATCTGCGTTCGGCATCTTGCGTTCTCCACAGCCGTGCTTCTCGGCAGCACGACATTTCTGATTATCGAAACTGAACAATAATAATACTTTCCTGAAGCCCATCCAGGTTAAAGACCCACCATTTTTGAGATCTTGGGCATGTGTTTCCAGGTCGGTCCTCGATCATATGCCGTCCCAAACGCTTCAATACCCTTAGGGCTGCCTATTAAGGCCAAAATATCGCCTCCTTTTATCTGCATATTCCGATCCGGTACTGCCATAGCTTCTGCTATCTGCTCCAGGGCCACTACTCGGCAGCCGAACCTTCCCGGCAGATCCAGCTCCTCCAATGTCCTTCCAGCCAGACGGGATCTTTTCCCTACATTGAGGATCTTGATCTCCAGATCCTCATAGAGCAGATCCAGCGCCTCCTCTTCATCCTGGATTATCTTGGCCAGCATGTGGCTGGCAACAATGGGAACAGATGCTACGTAGTCCGCTCCTGCCAGATAGATCTTCTCTGCAGACTTGACCCTGTTTGCCCTGACGACCACAAAGGCATTGGGGTTTAGGTTTTTGGCCAGAAGGGTGGCATAAACGGCATCCGAATCCTGATTGAGCAAGATCAAAACGCCCACTGCTTTTTTGATCCCTGCTCCAATCAGATTGACCTCCAGAGTGGCGTCGCCTGTGATATGCTCAAAAGGAATAGCCTCCAGATCGCGCCTATCCACAATCAGTGGTCTTATTCCGCAGTCTCCCAGGACCCTGGCCACACGCCGACCCACATCGCCGTACCCCAGGATTATGAACGGCCCCTCTTTTCTCTTGCCGATAGTGAGATCTCTTATCCGCGAGAGCTGCTCGATGTTTCCCACAGCCATCAGCACTGAGTTTGATTGCACCACCTCTTCCGGTCCGGGATTAGGAACGAAAATCCCTCTGTGCCAGATGCCAACGATGCTTGCGCCCGTCTCCTTGATCACCTTCTCCTCCAGCTTCTCTCCGATCAGCTCCGCTCCAGGGTAAATAGGCAGGTCCACCAGCTTGAGATCGCCGAAGAGCTGGATAGCCCCAGGGAACACACACTTCTTCGGCGGCGAGGTTATCTGGGCGATAAAGGTACCAAGCAAAGTCTTTGGTGAGATTATCCGTGATGCTCCAGCGTAACTCAGGAATCTGGATCGGGTGAGGTCACCTACCAGCGCTATTATCTCAATATCAAAACTCTCCCGCAAGGTCAGAATTACTTCGGCATTCAGCTCATCATCCTCATTGGTTATAAAAAGCCGAGCAGAGCTGATGCTCGCTCTGGATAGCACTTCCCTCTCAGAGGGATCTCCCCAAATGACAGGATACTTTCGATAAATACTTCTCGAGACCTCCTCGGACCGCTCTATGATCAGGAAGGGAATTTTGAGCAGGATGAACCGCTCTGCCAGCGTATCCACTACAGGGTTATATCCGGAAATTATTATATGATCGCTCATCTTCGCTGGCGCTGAACTGGGGGCAGCTCTGATCATATGCTCCAATCTGGGGGTGATGATAAGGGGCATGATCACCGCCCAGAGGATGGCTACTCCCGACAGGGCCACAAATATGCTGAAAAAGCGGCCAATCTGACTGTGAAACACTATATCTCCATAGCCCAGAGTGGTTATGGTTACAACGACCCAATAGAAAGCAGTGATAGGGTTTACGTTCTGGTATTGCCCCTCATATTTCATCAAAAATAGGAAGATCATGCTGTAGAGGGCCAGGAGCAGAAATATTCCCAGGATCAGCTTGATACCTTTGCGCATTCCCAATCACCTTCAGTTAAGATGTATAAAATTAAAAAGATTCCGCATCGCCCATGATCTCCACAAACTCGCGAATACTCCTCTCCACTCGCCCCTTTAGCTCGCTGTCCGAACCCGCCAGGGCAACCACAGCGCCATCCCAGCGGCCGCCGTCAAGTCCTGTACGAGAAAACATCAGGGGATACTTCTCGAAGCCCCCAGAAGGTGCTGTCATCAAACCTCCTTGAAGAGCTTTCTCGTTGTCCGTCAAATTATACCACCAAAGAACGATCCAGCCCCGCTCTTTTGCCTTGCAGAGTAGCTTCCAGGCCGAGGTCATATCTGTGGTATCGAGATAGGGCGGGTCGATGAGCAGAAGTCCCGGAGGCGAGCGCTCCAAAAGAGAAATTAA
Source organism: uncultured Methanotrichaceae archaeon (assembly GCA_964589745.1). Taxonomy (GTDB): domain Archaea; phylum Halobacteriota; class Methanosarcinia; order Methanotrichales; family Methanotrichaceae; genus Methanothrix. The sequence continues at coordinate 2,884 of CAZPUO010000062.1, read as the reverse complement.
TCCCAGAAAACCGTCTCCCAGATGAAAATAAACCCGGGAATATCCTTTCCAGGCTTTCGCAACCTCGGGATCGATATCCCAGACCTCGGCATGAAGTATCGATTTGCGCTTTTGGGCAGCCTGCAAAACGAGGCAGGCCGAACCAGGATAGCGCCTCAGGCAGTGCGGGTTAAATTCAGCCAGGATATCAAAATAGCAAAAATTTTTAAGGGAAGGAAGAATCGGCCAGCACTTACCGATTCCTCCCTCCCAATCACCAGGCGTGCTCAGGGCATACTCAGGGCGCCCCACATGGGTTTCAGCATAGACCAAACTGCTATCGGGGATGAGGAGGTAGTTGGCTACCTCCAGCAGAAGGAAATGCTTCCAGACGTCGCCGGCATTGCCCGCATGCACTCTGTGATCGTAATTGCGCATATTTCGCGCAGGTTAGTTACTCTTGGTACATCTTCTTGGCGATGTTGAAGGCTTGGGCTGGCGTTGCAACGGCTATCTTCTGGGAATCATCAAAGGAAGCCTTGGAGGCAGCAGCTGCGGCTGCAGCCGTTCTTAGGAGCTTCTTGTCCACTTCATTGGTCAGCCAGCGAGCTCCGCCGATGCCCACCAGGACTGCACCGGCAATGGCAGAGATGGAAACTGAGATCTCCGCAGTTCCCGCCCCGGTAACAGCCCCGTAGACGATGGCATTGCTGAATGCGCCATAGAGCCCCCAGGAGATGAAAGCGGCAGCACCTCCCAATAGAACATTGCCTGCAAAACCGGGGCGAATTATGGTCACATCCCCAGCGTTCTCCTCGCGCGGCTTTATGAAGCCGTTATCGCTCACCAGGGCGTTGATAATGCCACCTACAGCGCCGCTCAACATAATGATGCCGATGGGTACAAACATTGACGTTTTTCTGTCCCTCCTTTATTTCCCCTCTGATTCATACAAACTGCATCCATCCTCTCTTCAGTCGAATAGACCCGAATCCTATTATATCTTAACAATTTTTTTAAGAATGATTTGTATCGATACTATTTGAACTTTGTGCTTAATTATTTATTTGTAGGTCAATTCTGGGTTTAACCAATCGATACGAAAAATTTACACAATTTAAATATTTGTTTTTTTTATATTAAGAGAAATTCCCGGAAAGATGTTGGTTCAAAAGAGATTTATTCTCGACTTCCTTCACCTGAAACCGTAAAATCACAAATTGGGAGCAATAGGTTTTGAAGATTATCCTCATGGGCAACCCTAACGTGGGCAAGAGCGTGATCTTTTCCCGGCTCACTGGCATCGAGGTGGTCTCCGCCAACTACCCCGGAACCACTGTGGAATACACTGAAGGCCGGATGAAGCTGGGCGAAGTGATGGCCACGCTTGTGGATGCTCCCGGCGTCTACTCCCTTGATCCCACTTCCAAGGTGGAAGAGGTCACCCGCGAGATCATCTCAAAAGAAGCTGACGTTGTGGTAAACGTGGTTGATGCCACCAACCTGGAGCGCAACCTTAACCTCACTTTGCAGATTTTGGAGAGGGGCTTGCCCACGGTCGTTGCTCTCAATCTATGGGATGCTGCTGCGCGTAAAGGCATCCAGATCGATATCAAGGCATTGGAGATCGAGCTGGGCGTTCCGGTCGTGGCCACGGTGGCCGTGAGCGGCCAAGGCATTCACGAGCTGGTGAAGGCCATAGCCAAGGCCAGAATCCCACCACCTGTGCGCTTTGAATCATCAGACCAGCGGTGGGCCCGCATTGGAGAGATTGCCAGCAAAACTCAGAAGGTTCTGCACCGCCACCCCTCCCTGCTCGACAAGCTGGAGGACTTCTCCATCCAGCCCCTCACAGGGATACCTATGGCCTTTCTGGTTCTATATCTCTCCTTCAGCCTGGTCATCGAGCTGGGAGAGCTTTTACAGAGGAAGGTCACCGATCCGATCTTTGCTGCCTACTCTTTGTTCATCACATCCGAGGTGGAGAGCCACACCTCCGGCTTGTGGCAGGACATCCTGGTCGGCACAACGCCTGAGCTGCTCAAGTCCTTCGGCATACTCACCACCGGCCTTTACATTCCCCTGGGCGTTGTCCTGCCCTTCCTCATTCCCTTTTACCTGGTGCTGGGGCTACTCGAGGATGTAGGCTACCTTCCCAGGCTAAGTGTCCTCCTGGATGCCCTGATGCACAGGATTGGCCTGCATGGTGCAGCCATTCTGCCCTGCGTGTTGGGAATGGGCTGCAGCGTGCCAGCGGTGATGTCGGTGAGAATCCTGGAATCACCAAAGCAGAGATATCTGGCCGCAACTCTCATGACCATGGCCATTCCCTGCGCCTCCCAGAGCGCCATGGTCTTCGGTATGCTGGCTCCCTATGGCCTGAGGTATATTGTTATGGTTTACCTGGCCCTTTTCACAACATTTGTAGTCACAGGCTACATGTTGCACAGGCTCATCGGCGGGGAGTCGCCGGAGATATTCCTGGAGATTCCACCATACCGCATGCCCGATTTGAGCTCGCTCTTAAAGAAGACATTCATCAGGATCAGGGAGTTTCTAAAAGAGGCCGTGCCTTACATCGCCCTCGGCATGATCATCATGAACTTCTTTTATCTGTCTGGCTTAATGCAGTATATCGGTCAAGCCCTGAGACCTGTGGTGTCCGGGATGCTTGGCCTGCCAAGCGATGCAGCCACTGCCCTTATCATCGGTTTCCTGAGAAAGGATGTCGGAATCGGCATGTTTGGCCCCCTGGATATGACACCTGAGCAACTCGTGATCGCTTCCGTGGTGCTGGCCTTGTATTTTCCCTGCGTGGCAACCTTCATGGTGATGCTAAAAGAGTTGGGGATCTCGGGAACTATGAAGTCAGTGGGTTTGAGGCTGGTTGCAGCGTTGATTGTAG
>CAZPUO010000061.1:0-12227 GCA_964589745.1 uncultured Methanotrichaceae archaeon | reverse complement strand
TCATCGGCAATATTAAGTATTTTGAAATGTATTAATATTACTATAATCCGCCCGAATAAGGCATAACTGCGCGTCATTGTCCGCAGTATCGAATCACTTCGCATGCAGGCCGAAGAGCTGCCATTTCGGCCTGGAGGTTCCAGATGTTCAAGCCGCTGACAACCACTGTAATCGGCTCTTACACCGTGCCCGATTGGTATACGACCATTCAAGAAGCTATCCCGGCCGGAAAGGTCCCTATCTGGATTTTCCAGGACGCCAAGGCAGTGGCAGCCAGGGCTGCTGTTAAGGACCAGGAAGCGGCGGGGGTGGATCTGATCACTGACGGCGAGCTTTTCCGTAGGGACGACAATCGTTTCGGTCCGCCTAACGCCATGATCAACTACTTCGCCGGCAAGATTCAGAGCTTCTCGGGTGAGCTGCGCCAGAAGAAAAACATAACTCCCGTCGACCCGGAGGCCTCCTTCCCAGCACCCGTCCTGACCGGGAAGCTGGAGCCCGCTTCTCTGGGACTCGATGAGGAGCTGCGGTTTCTGCAGCAGATAACGGAGAGTCCTGTCAAGATCGCCATGACCGGCCCTCATATGTTCTCCCGCATAGTCTGGGACGAGCACTATCACGATCCAGAGGCCCTGGCCATGGACATGGCCGCGTTGATCAACCCAGAGTTGCGCCGGCTAGATAGATTGGGCTGCGACGTGATCCAGATCGACGAGCCCATCCTCTGGTTCCGAGCCGAGGACCAGAAATGGGGAATCGAGGCTATCAATGCCTGCTTCGAGGGCGTGAGACACGCTCGCCGTGCCCTGCACCTTTGCCAGGGCAATTACAATTCCGATCCCGCAGCCCACCTCGGCCTGAGGATCTTTCCTGCGGAGTTCGAGAGCGTACTGCCTATCCTCCAGGGAGTGGAGGTGGACGCGGTTCTCATGGCCTTTGCATCCCTGGGCGTGGAGAATCTAAGGGTTTTGGCGAAGTTCCCGGAGGAGAAGATCCTGGGGATAGGAGCCATAGATGTGCAGACCAAAAGGATCGAGACGCCGGAGGAAGTGGTCAAGATCATCGAGCAGGTCTCTCAATTCGTGGACCCGCAGAAACTCTGGGTGAACCCGGACTGTGGCCTGAACCACCTTCCCAGGGTCATCGCCTTTGGAAAGCTCAGGGCGATGGCCCTAGGAACAGAACTGGCAAAAGAGAGGATTCTGCGCTGCTGATGCTATTCGGGAATATCCTCAGAAAAAGAATGGCAAATCCTGGCAGTTCATCTCGTCGTCGCTGTCTCAACCGATTCCTCCATCCTCATCACCCTGGCAAACTTCGTCGCCATGGTCACCAGCACCGCACGGTGCAGATCGCGGTCCGAGATGGCCCCGGTGCTGTTCTGCACGGACAGAGTTCCCGTTGCATCGGAGAGAAAATCCACCTGAAATCCCAGATGAAAAGCCTGCCGCGCGGTCGTATCGCAGCACATCTGCGTCATATAGCCGCAGATTGCGACCCGGCTGACGCCCCTCTCCAGCAGCCACTTTTCCAGTATCGTTCCCGTGAAGCTGCCGGGAAGGTTCTTTTCAATCAGAATGTCGCGCTTTCGCTTCTCGATTTCCGGGTGCAGCTTCCACTCCTCACTGCCTTTCCTGAAGGTCGGCGAGTCCTGTGAGGGCGCAGTATGCTGGATGACCGCTACAGGCATACCTACGCTGGCGGCAAAGTCCATGGCCTTGAGGATATTGCCCAAACTGTCATCCGGGAAGGTCACAGGCAGGCGGCCGATGAAGTATTCATTCTGCACGTCGATGACAAGCAAAGCCTGTAGGTTCTGTTTCATCAAACCTCCTGCCTCAGTGTCTTTCTTCTAAATCTATTCCGGACAGATCCGCCATCTCCTCTAGGGGATACTCCGCCCACAGGTCGAGCAGAAAAGCATCGGCCTGTGGAGGCTCCTGGGACCTGCCCAGGAGCACCAGGGCCGAAGAGGGCCACCGCCCAACAGTTTCACAGGCTTGATGGATACCGGTTCGTTATCCTCCTCTTTTCGCAGCGATTTTTCTAGACAGCATTCATCTTATCTTCACGATGCCTTGCGATCAAACGTGGCCTGCCCGGAGAGTGCGCCTCCCGCCATCACCATCTTCTCGGCCTTGCCCTCTGGCCCGATCATGAAGACGGCAAAGCCCTTCTGGTCGCTGGCATCTGGTTCGGAGGTGCGGAAGGTATCCCTATCCCAGGGCGTCAAGGTCATCTTCACATTCCTGGGACCTGCAAAGACTACCAGCGATCCATTCTCCTGCGTGACGTTGATCGAGCCGTAGGTCAGGTTGCTGTAGTTGCCCACGTACTTCTCCAGGGGGAGCGGTGGAGCGGGCTTTTCTGGCTGCTTTGGCAGGCTATTGTTGAGCTGGGCCTCGGCCATCTTTGTCTGGTTGAGAGCCATGGCGCTGTAATCCCTCTCTGGATTGCCGAAGTACATATCGAAGAAGCGGAAGGCCAGCATGTCTGGCAACTCGGAAATCGCGTTGGATAATACTACTATGCCTATCTTGGCTTCGGGCACAAAGGCTATCATGGTCTTGTGGCCCAGGGTTCCGCCGTTATGCCAGATGATGTTGTAAGGCTTTGATTCCTGGTAGAGCCAGCCCTGGCAGTAGTAGGCGAAGTTGCCGGAAGGCATAGCCCCAATTACCGTCTGAGGTGTATGCATGTAGATGGTGCTGTTCTTGCTGATGAGCTGCTGGCCCTCGAAGCTGCCGTTGTTCATCTGCAACCGCAGCCACTTGGTCATGTCTATGATGTTGGAGTTGATGCCTCCAGCCGGTCCGTAGACGTAAGGCCAGTCCATATACTTCCAGTTCATGGGCAGAGCAGTGACCGTGCCGTTTCTCATCTGGTGCAGATAAGCCACGTCTTTGGCCTGCTGGAAGGACTTCATATCATCAGAGGAGTTGGACATCTCCAGGGGCTGGAAGATTTTCTCTTGGATGTTATCCTCCCAGCTCTTGCCTGTCTCATTCTCCACAAGAGCGGCAGCCACCAGAAAGAGAGTGTTCTGATAAGCGTAGGTCGAGCGGAAGCTGGTCACAGGCTCGGTGTAGCGCAGAGAGCGCATCAAGTAGTCTCGCCCAAAGCCCAGGGTGTCCAGATCGGCTCCGGAGTACCCCGGTAGCCCGCTCCTCTGGGCCATGAGATCAGTGACTGTGAACTCGCGCGTCACCCAGGGATCGTACATCCTGAAATCCGGCAGGTGGTCTATCACCTTGTCGTCCCACTTCACCTTTCCCTCATCCACCAGCATGCCCACCAGGGCCGCGGTAAAAGCCTTGGAGGTGGAGCCGATCTGGAAGATGGTGTTATTGGTGACTTTATCGGTGCCGTTGACCTTTCTGACTCCAAATGTCTTCTGATAGATGGTTTCATTGCCCCGCACAATGGCTATGGCCATGCCCGGCACCTGCCAGTCCTTCATTCCTTGCTCGGCATAGTTCTCAAAGTCGTGGAGAACAGCCTTCTGTGTGTCCTCGTCAGGACCCATTGCCTGGTTCTTCGATCCAGTGTCGTTGCCTGTGTAAGCCGCGCCTAGGCAGCTCCCCAGAAGCAACAGAAATACGATGCCCATAACAGGGGCAGCTCTTTTCGCCATTAAACCATCCCTTGCTTTACAAATCTTCATCAGACGAATCCAATTTCAATTTATTTTACAGATATCAATCTGATCAGAGATAAGATTTTTTGGTAGGATGCCTCAATCCTCCAAAATCAGAACTAAAGAAAAATGGCCAGATTGGCTTCCAGCGCCTACGCCAACAGCAAAAGAGCAGCTTTTAGGTCAACCTTCGTCCGATCCGAATCCTCAGGGAGCCTCACCCAGATCCTGTGATCCTTGGGGAACGGCGCCGATCTGATAGCAGGCGATTTGATAGCAGGTATTGTGAAACACAGAAATCTCCGCCTTCTCCGGGGCAGGCTCCATGACCTCCATCATGGTTTGGGGTGAAGCTGCCCAGTCGGCCACTCCTGCGCGCCGGTGGGTCAGAGAGGGCTATTGGAATATAATTCTCTTTATGCGCTGGCACTGATCTGCTTGTCGAGTGCCAGGTCGCAGGTAGATCAGGTCCCGCAAGTGGTATCAGCGTAGTTCTTCTCGATGACTTCCCTTTCCGGCGCTACCTCTGCGAAGATTTGCGCCTCGAAATGCTGGATCTCCGTGTCCTCATCCAACCAGGCGTCAGGAGGCAGACCAGCCTTGAGACAGGTCTGGCTCAGAAAATCCATGGCGTCGAAGCCCCACTCCGGAGCAACCTGGGGCAGCAAGAGACCAGAGAAGGGCCCTTTGGACACGATCAGTCCGTCTTTTCCGATGCGCACCAGATCGGGCAGCATTTTCTTGGGCTCGCTGTAAGGCTCTGGTTTGGTTAAGATAGTCACCTCCACCTCAATTCTCTTCAGCTCGCTCGGCCGAACGCAAGGAAAACGTGGATCCCGAGCGCAGGCGTTGATGGCCGAGTCCACGATTGCCCTTCCCAGGGGCATGACGGGCTGAGGGTAGCCGATGCAGCCCCGCAGTTCACCCTCCAGATGAAGCGTGACGAAGACGCCACGCTTTTCATCGAAAACTGGCGGAAGCCCATCTGGCTTGATCAGCATCTTCTTGTCGATATATGTTATGAGGGCCTCCCTGGCTAGCCGAACCGCCATCTTGCCCTCTTCCAGAGTCAGCATACAAATAAATGGACCTGGATGCTATTTAAAGAGTTGTGCGGCCTCGATGTCGATGGCTTGAACCGGATTGGTTTTGAACAGATTTATCTCGCGGGATTGCGAAGGGCGGAGCGAGAAGACCCCGCCGTTCACGGTGGTCTCGCTAACTCCGCAGAGTTTGCGGGAGTTGCGACACAGTCGCAACAGGATGAAAGCGAAGCCCTTTGCCCTATTACAAAAACTATAAATCTATTAAAGGTATTAACTGTCTAATAACATGTACCGCACTTTAAAGATAAAGCTCGATAAGTCTAATGAACTTATCCAGACAGCAAAGCTTTGGAATGCTGCCTGTAAGGATGTCATAGACTACGGCTTTGCGGCACACGATTACAACAAGACCAGACTTAACAAAGCTACATACAAAGATCTCAGACACAAGTATCCTACGTTGCCTTCTGCTCTACATCAAACCGCGAGAGATCAGGCCAGTGATATGCTCAAGAGACTTAGGTTCGAGAAGAAGCCTTTCAAGCACTCACTCGGGGCGGTCAGATTCGACATCAGAACCATGAAGGTATTCTTGGAATCAGGATATTGCAAACTCACAACGGCTTTCGGAAGACTGAGATATGATTTTCGGTTGCCAGAATACTATCAGAAATATGCAACTTGGACTGTCATGAATGCTCAACTCAAGATAGCCAAGGACGCTTGCTACCTCAATGTTCAAGTAGAACAACCTGATCCAGAAACAATAGCAGGAGATAGTCGACTTGGAGTAGATCTCGGAATAAACAACATAGCTGTATGTAGCGATAACACATTCTGGGAATCTGGTCCAGTCAAAGCGGTCAAAGGCAAATATCAATATTTGAGATCAAAACTTCAGTCCATAGGCACTCGGTCAGCTAAAAGAAAGCTCTGTGTGCTTTCGGGTCGAGAGAGACGGTTTCAGAGGGACGTGAATCATCAAATCGCAAACTGGATAGTATCAAAACCGTATGACGTAATCGCTCTGGAAGATCTAACCAACATCAGGAATGGTAAGAAGAACAAGAAACTTGGAAAGTGGAGTTTCGCAAAACTGAGGAGCATCATTGAATATAAGGTTAATGCAATCGGTAAGAACGTAGTAGCCACAGATCCAAGATATACTTCTCGCACTTGTTCCAAATGTGGTTTCCAGAAGAAGGAAAACCGTAATGGTAGAACCTTCAAATGCAAGAATTGCGGCTTCCAGATCGACGCGGATTTGAATGCATCCAGAAACATCGCTACCTTCAGCAGGTCTGATCGTAGCAGGCTGCCTGTCAACCAGTCAATCGTAGCGGGCTAACCACTAGCTACAAGCCACGGCCTTCAGGCCGTGGTAGTTGACACTGTATCCGTGCAATTATTATAGAGAAGATTATTGCCAAGGAAATCCTAAAGAGGAGAAAAACATGGCCAAGATAAACCTGGGAGCAGACGCCTTTCTCTATCCAATGCCCGTAACTTTAGTGGGGACAAACGTGAAAGGCAAGCCTAACTTTTTGACAGCTGCCTTCTGCGGGATCATGAACCCCCACCCGCCCATAATCTATGTGGCCCTGAACAAAGCCCATTACAGCAACGCTGGCATAAAAGAAAACCGCACATTCAGCGTTAACATTCCATCTGCAGAGATGGTCAGAGTGACGGACTACTGTGGCCTCGCTTCGGGCAGTGACGTTGACAAATCCCGGCTATTTCGGGTTTTCTACGGAGGCCTGGAGACCGCGCCCATGATTCAGGAGTGTCCTTTGAACATGGAGTGCCGGATGGTTCAAACGCTGGACTTCCGCATGGACGAGGCCTTTGTGGGCGAAATCGTTCAGACCTACTGTGACGAGGACTTTTTGGCAAACGGCCTTCCAGACGTGAGAAAGATGGATGTCATGGCTTTCTCCCTGCACGACAACCATTACTGGCGACTGGGAGAGAAGCTGGGAAAGGCTTGGAGCATGGGAAAAAATTTCAAACTTTGAATATTCTGCATAGCGAAGTTTGATGAGAATAAAAAGGAAAGGAGCTTTCTGGGACTGTTTTCCGGGAGAGGAGCCCCTAGGGGTTCTCCGGCAGGAAGAAAGGCATGACTTGCGGGCCCCTCGTCCTCATGCAATCAGTTCCAATTGAGCCGGTTCCAGTATTCGTACTCATGCTCCCAATCTTTTTCGTGCATCTTCACCAATTTCTGGAAATATTCCCTTTCCTCCTCCTGCATCTCCCTCTGCTCGACATAATCGCGTTTGATGCGCACATCCTCGGCCAGGGCTTTGCCAAGGTGGAAGGCCCTCTTCTCGGCCTCTCCTAGGTTGCCGGGTCCCTGGGCCATTAACGCGCCCACGTTTCCCGTCACAAATGCTCCGAAGTGCAACATTAGGCCGTCCAGATACGTCGTAACCTGGTCGTAGTTGCTGCCGCCTGTGGCCGCGCTGCAGCAGTATTTTCCGGTTAGAAGCTGACAGTGGACAGCATCCGCCATGCGGTCTATGAGCGTTTTCATCTGGGCAGTCACGCTTCGGAAGTAGTTGGGCGATCCCCAGACCATCCCATCCGCAGCCAGAATCTTTTCATAAAGTCCCTGAAAGTCGTCTTCGTGGATGCACGAGCCGGTCTTAAAGCAGACCTGACAGGCATTGCAGTATTCAATCTTGAGGTCGCAGGCGTCCACAAGCTCCACTTCTGCACCCGCAGCCTTCGCACCTTCCAGAACGGCTTCGACCAGTCTTCTGGTCGCGCTCTTGGAGCCCCTGGGGCTGGCACAAATTCCTAAGATCTTCAAGCCTCAATCCTCCTCTAAAGTCTTTGATTTCAGACATTGCCCTTCGTCAATTTCAGGCTTTGCCCAAGAATTGCTTCATCCGGTTTGGTCCTGCCTCTCGCCAGGGAGAAAAGGATGCCGAAAGTGCATAACATCGCCAGGATCACAAAGGCAGCCTTCATTGCCGTAAGAAACTGGGGATAGTTCTCAGGCATGATCTGAGCATTTCCCAAGAACCAGGCGGAGGATACTAGGGCGATGGCCTGGCTGAACATCTGCCCTGTCAGCCTCATGGTTCCCACGGTTCCCGAGGCTACTCCGTAGAACCTGCGTGGCACAGCGCTCATAATGGCGTTGGTATTGGGGGAGGAGAAGAGAGCGAACCCAAAGCCAAGCACTACTAGCACGGCAATCACAAACCCCAAAGTGCTTTCCCCGTTCAGGAATACGAGAAGGGCGAGCCCAATGGCTGTAAAACCCATCCCGGCAGAGGCGACGATTCGTGGCTCCATCCGATCCGAGAGACGCCCGGCAAAGGGCGAGAAGATGGCTTGGACCGCAGGCTGGGCCACAAGAATCAGCCCGGCATTCTCGGGACCGAAGCCTTTGATGTATTGCAGATAGAGGCTAAGGAAGAATACCACGGTATAGGTTGAGCTGTAGTTCAGGAAGGCAGCTGCGCTGGAGAATGCGAAGACCCGGTTTCCCCGAAAGAGCCGCACGTCCAGAACAGGAGACTCGGTCCTCGACTCCCAGATAACAAAGGCAACCAGGATCCCCATCCCGCCGAGAACGAATCCGTATCCATAAGCCGCAGGCAGCAGTGATAAGCCGTAAATCATGGCAGCAAGCGCCAGTCCGTAGATAGCCGAGCCAGTCAGATCGAATTTTTCGCCTTTCGCCTCGGCCCACTCCCCCTTCAGCTTCCATAGCACTAATATTATTATCAGTGCTCCCAGAGGGACGTTGATCAGAAACACACTCCTCCAGCCGAAATGCTCTGTGAGAAAACCTCCCAGGAAGGGGCCCATGGAAAGGCCGAAGTAGGTTGCAGCGATGTTGATACCCAGCGCTCTGCCCCTCTCGCCCGCTGGAAAAACGGATGTCAGCATAGCAACCCCGCTCCCGAAGAGCATCGCTGCTCCAAAGCCTTCCACGATCCTGAAAGAGATCAGCTCAATTTCAGAGTTGGAGTTGGCCAGGAAAAGGGCGGAGAGGGCGTACACAGCCACGCCGTAGGTGTAGATCCTCTTTCTCCCGTGGGTGTCCGCCAGCTTTCCGAAGGGCACGAGGAAAATGGCCGTAGCCAAAAGGTAAACCGTGGCGATCCAGCTCAAGGAGACCGCGCTCAACTTGAACTCCTGTCCAATCGCTGGAAGGGCGATGTTCACGGCTGAGCTCATGTAGGGTGTGAGGAAGGCTCCGAGGGTGGTGACGAGCAGCGTAACATGCTTGCCCGTGCTGTCAACGATCTCTTCTCGCGCCCTGAAAGTGTCCTGTTTCAGACGTCCGTCGGTCAAGTAACAACAGCCTTCTTAAATATCCGCCAGGCCACCAGGAACATGAGAAGTGCGAAGGCGGCCAGGGCCAGGAAGGATTGTATGACATTGATCGGCATGTAAGTATAGTGGTACCCCACAGCGTAAAAGTCGCTGCCTATGGCGAAGTACCTCACTCCGTTGATGAGGTAGGTGAGGGGATTGAGCAGTGATGCCTCCCTTACTACCGGCGGAAACGCGTCAATTGGATACAGCGCATTGCTGGCGAAGAAGAGCGGCAAGGTGAGCAGAGTGATGACACCCTGCAGCCCTTCTGGCGTTTCCATGCTCAGTGAGATGGCTGAGGACAGGAAGAGGAAACCTAAAGAGAAGACTCCCACGAATATCAGGATTCCGAAGGTGGATAGGATGGTGTGTAGTAAAGTGTACCCTCCAAAGAACTTCACACCGATGAGCAGCCCGAAGCCCATGATCACCAGAACCTGGATAATGGACTTGGTGACTCCGGAAAGGCCTATTCCCACGATGATATGGCTCCTGGGCATGGGGCTGGCGAAGACCTCCCGGAGCAGGCCCCAGTTCTTGTCGAATAAAAGAGAGATTCCTCCGAAAAGACTGGTGAAGAGAGTCGTCAAGGCAATGACGCCCGCACCCAGGAATGTAAGATAGGAGACGGAGACCGACCCCTCCGGCACGGGAAGCACAGAAGCAAAGCGGCTGAAGTTGCTGGACATGGCAGCGCCGTAAAGAGCTAGCCATAAGGCAGGCTGCACCAGGGAAGCGAATAACAAAGCTCGGAATCGGAAGAAGCGCAGCATGTCGCGCCAATAGACTGTCAGGAACTCGAAGGCCATCATTTCTCCCTCCTGGTATGAATCTGCTTTAGCTTCTCCGCCCCCGATTCCCGAATGTCGCGCCCGGTGTAATGGACGAAGACGTCGTCAAGTGTGGGCTTCTTCAGGTTCACGCTGACGAGGCTGATCCCCTGATCTTTGAGCGCTTCCATGATGATGGGCAGGCAGTGAGGCCCATCGGTGGTGATGGTAATGACCAGACCCTTGGTGGATCGGTTTGCCTTTTTAACCACCTCCAGTTCTCTGAGCAGCTTCAGGGATGCTTCATCGTTTGAGGTCTCCAGATAGATCATGTCCTGGCCAAGATCGTCTTTGAGCTTCGAGGGCGTTCCCGCAGCTATGACCTTGCCGTGGTCAATTATGTCTATCCAGTTGCTGACCTGATCGGCCTCATCCATGTAATGCGTGGTGAGAAAGATGGTGGTGCCGGAATCGTTTACCTTTTTTATGTACTCCCACAGCCTCATGCGTGTTTGAGTATCGAGCCCTATGGTGGGCTCGTCCAGGAAGAGGATCCTGGGCCGGGTCATGAGCCCGCGTGCTATCTCCAGGCGGCGCTTCATGCCTCCGCTAAGGTTCCTGGTCCGCACATCCCTTTTGTCCTCCAGCTCCACCAGCCGGATCATCTCCTCGATGCGCTCCCGCCGCTCCCTTCTGGGCAGGGAGTAGATACGTCCGTGGAACTCCAGAGTTTCCCAGACGGTCAGATCTCTGTCCAGGGTCTCGTCCTGGAAGACGATGCCAATGGACTTTCGAACCAGCTCCGGCTGGGTGGCCAGGTCGAAGCCAGCAATCCGCACGCTCCCGTGCTGCAGAGGCAAGAGGGTGATGAGGATATTGATGACGGTGCTCTTGCCTGCGCCATTGGGGCCGAGAAAGGAGAAAATTTCGCCTTCTTTTACTGAGAAGCAGACATCGTCCACGGCCTGGAAGTCTCCGTAGCTGTGATCCAAGTTATTGACTTCGATGATATTTTCGGGCATTTCTGGTTAATCCTTAGGCTTTGCAGGGATTTATAGACCCTCCTTGCAAAAAGTTAATGGTCTGAAAGCACCTTTTAGTGTAGCAATGGAACCGGAGAGGAGTTTTTGGCCATGACCAAGACTGAAGATGCCCTCAAAGCGGCCTTTGCTGGCGAATCACAGGCTAACAGGAAGTATACCGCCTTTGCGGCCCAGGCGGAGAAGGACGGCTATCACCAGGCTGCCCGGCTCTTCCGGGCTGCGGCCGAGGCGGAAGCTATCCATGCATCCAACCACCTGCGTGCTCTGAAAACCATCAAGGCCACCAAGGAGAACCTGCGCGAAGCCATTGCGGGCGAAACGCACGAGTTCAAGGAGATGTACCCGGAGATGATTGCCACGGCCAGAGCGGAAGGGGCGAGGGATGCAGAGCAAACGCTGAGCTATGCCAACGCCGTGGAGGAGTATCACGCCAGGCTCTACCACGAGATGCTGGATGGCCTGGAGGCCAATAAGGAATCTTATCCTTATTTCGTTTGCCCCGTCTGCGGCATGACCGTGGAGCGCGAAGCTCCCGAAAAATGCCCGGTCTGTGGCGTGATGGGCAGTATGTTCAAGAAAATGGATTGAACTGACGCAAGCCTCTTTTTTTGTCTGATGATTGCAGATTGGTTGCGTTCCACTTGACCTCGACAATATAGCAAAAAGGATTTACCTATCCTTTCCAATCTGATGCTCATGAGATGGATAATGCTCTTGGCGCTGGCTGCTATTCCGCTCTGCATCCCAGGCGCTCTTGGCCAGACGGACAGTATCACGTCTGAAGAACTCAATGCATCTGAGCTGCAGGCTCTGGTGGCCAACTCTTCCGCAAAGCTCGAATCCTACCGCTTCAATATGGAGATGGAGCAGAGCATCGATCTTGTCAACCTTACTTCAAATGAGACCCGGAAGCTCACCTCGGGAACTCTGGGATCTTGTTCCGCGAACATGACCGATCGCGCCGTGAAGATCGTCCTGGCGTCTATTTCCGTGCCAGAGGGAGATGATAAGAACGTCACAGCCACGGTCGTGGAGGAGTACCTCCTCAATGATACCCTTTACCTGAAGATGGACGAAAACTGGACAGCTCTAAAGCTTCCAGGAGTGGCTGAGGCCTGGTCACAGCAGAATACTCTGAATCAGCAGGTCGACATGCTCAACCACTCCAATCTCTCGTTGCTCGGCTCTGAGATAGTTGATGGCCAGGACTGCTACAAGCTGCATGTGGACATAGATACTGCCTCGTTTGCTGATCAGCTCTCAAAGCAGACCGGCCCTTACATGTTCCTGTCGCCCATGAACTTCAGTTCGCTCTACAGCAACTTGACATTGCAGGCATACTACTGGATCACCAAGGACACGCACCTTCTCAAGAAGACCGAGATTTGGGAGA
>CAZPUO010000060.1:0-12444 GCA_964589745.1 uncultured Methanotrichaceae archaeon | reverse complement strand
CACGAAAGATTCCTTCATTGTTATCTTCTCCCTTTTTTTGCTCCCTTGCAATAAATGAAGTACGTTATGCTATAAATAGTTTATTTATGTAAAATAAATTTCTACTATTATTACTACAATGCGTAAACCGCTTGAAAATAAATAACTTTGTAAAAATTAAGATCCTATTCTTCTTATCTTCCGCACAAATCGTTGTTTCTTCTCTACAGCTTTCTCGGCAACCGCGTCAACCAGCCTGGTCATCTCTGCCACATCGCGATGTGCGTCCTGGCCCACAGCCTTTTTTATGGGCGTGTAGGCTGCTTCCCTGAATCTTGGCGAGAAGTCTGTCATCTGGCTGTCGATGTGCAGCTCTGCTCCTGTGCCTTCTTCGACGCGGCCGATCGCGTCTATGGCCACACCCGCTTCTTGAATGGTTTGGGCGATGGTTTGCGCCGCATCCGGCGGGGCGATGATGAGCAGCGCATCGATGGAGACACCCAAATAGTCTATTTCCAGAGAATCCAGCATCTGCAGGACCTGAGGATTGACCAGGTGCCGCATACGTTCTTCCTCGAAGACCAGCTTCACCCCTGCGGTGTAGGAGATCTCCTTGGCGTCGCCGCGAATGCCGCCGTTGGTTACGTCGGTCATGGCATGGATGACAAGGTCCTTCTTGAGCAGAGCGTCGCATGCTTCCAGGAACTTGATATTCAGGGTCTCCTCCACGACCTCATGCCTTCCGTAGTACAGCGCCGCTGCGCAGACCGTTCCGCCTCCAGCGCCTTCCGTCATCAGGATCACGTCTCCGGGTTTTGCATTCTTGCGAGGGGTTAGCTTTTCGGAGACTCCCACAGCGCCCACGCAGCCCGTGAGCCGGTCACCGATGACCATATCCCCGCCGATGCGTAGCGTGCTGCCCGTGATGAGCGGAACATGAATCAGTTCCGAGACCGTGGCGATTCCGGCGATGTGGTCGAAGAGCCTGGCCACATCGCCGTCGTCTGCCAGGTGAATATCCGAGAGCAGGGCCACGGGTTTAGCTCCCATGACGTAGATGTCCCGCAGCGCGGCGCGAGTGACATGAAAGCCCGCCAGAAAGGGATAATCGCTCAGCCTGGAATGCATGCCGTCCACGGTCACCACAAGAAACTGGCCTCCGGCCTTCACCACGCCGGAGTCATCCAGCTGGCGAGAATCGACAACTGCGTCAGTGCGACCGATGACTTCCGCTATTTTGGTGTGAGTATAAAAATCGCCAGAGCCGCGTGAGCCCACGCCGAAGTCGCCCATGGTCACTCCCGCGGGCTCAAGCCTGAAGACCTCTCCCCTGGGATTCAGCGTGGCCAATGCCTCCTGGATGACTGCCTGCGCGAGAGCGTCGGCCCGATCCTCTGGTATTTCCTTTACCTCTCTGATGAGGGAGATGAGCTTGGTTCTAATGTTGGGGTCGTTTCTGCGTAGCCCTCTTTTGGCAAACCCTTCCAGATCCATGGCAGGCAAATTATCCTGCCTCTAGAAAAGTTCATCTCCTGGCGAAGAATCGCTCCAGCTGGCTAGGATTTATTATTACTATCACCGGCCGCCCATGCGGGCAGGTGAACGGGTTCTGGCAGGTGTAAAGATCCACCAGGAGCCTGTGCATCTCCGCGGCTGTGAGCTTTTTTCCAGATTTTATGGACCCCTTGCAGGCCAAAAGCTTGAGGATCTCATCTTTGCTCGTGGAGTCCGGTCCCACCCGGCCGGAGGCGAAGAGGTCCTTCAGGATGTCGTGCACCGCTTCAGTATTCTCAAGCCTATGGCCAAGGGCTGGCACCGCCCTGACACTGTAGGTATTTCCTCCAAAGGGAACGATCTCAAAGCCCATCTCTTGAAGCGTCTCTTGCCAGGACCGAATCAGGATCTGCTCGCTGGGAGACAGCTCGATGGCTATTGGCTCTGCCAGCTCCTGTTTGATTCGCTTTTGGCGAAAGAGCGTGCGCAGCCGCTCAAACCGGATGCGCTCGGCGGCAGCATGCTGGTCGACGAGCATCAGCCCCTGATCACCCTCGGCAACGATGTACAGATCCAGGATTTGTCCCAGGATCTTCAGCCTCGGCTGCTCTCCGGCCGCCACGGCCGCTTCTACACGATCGCCGAGCTCAAGCGGCAGAGTCCTCTGCTCGCAGCTCTGAGCGATCGTAACCCCGGACCTTGGCTCTGTGCTAGGCAGCATGGCAGACTGCGCCTGGGCTGGCTCTGCCCGGGTCTGAAGAGCCACGGCCACTGCTTTTGCAAGCCCGGCAGAAATCTCCTCCTCTCGCAGCAGCCGTATCTCTCTTTTTGCTGGATGAACATTCACGTCCACCAGCTCCGGACTGATCTCCAAAGCGATGACTGCTATCGGGCTTCGGCCGGCAGGGATGATATTACGGTAGGTCTCACGCAGAGCGCCAGCCAGGGTTTTGGAGGTCACGGCCCTGCCGTTAACGAAAACGAAAATCCTGTCAGGGCTGCTCCTGGTGCTGAAAGGGTCCCCGGCTTTGCCATAAAGGCGCCAGTTCCGGCCTTCAGCCCGAAAGGCAGCCATGGCTTTCAGAGTTTTCAGGCCGAAGATGCGCAGCAGAACGTCATCCCAGGTTGCAGATTTTACGGACTTGAATAGGTTTCGTCTGCCAGAAAAGAGTTCGAAGGAGATGCCGTAGTTGATGATGGCCATCTCAGTGATGGCGTTCGTTATGTGCACCAGCTCGGCTTCCGCGCTCGTGAGGTGCTTTCGCCTGGCTGGGACGTTGTAAAAGAGATCCTGCACTGATATGCTGGTGCCAGCCGGGCAGCCTGCCTCCTTGATCTCAGCGATCTTGCCATTCTCCATTAGCAGATAGGCGCCGGAGAGAGCCGATCTGGTCTTGGTGTAAACCTCCACGCGCCGGGAGACACTGGCGATGCTGGCCAGGGCCTCGCCTCGGAAGCCCAGGGTGCAGATCTTCTCCAGATCCTTGGATTCGCGGATTTTGGAGGTGGCATGTTTCTGAAAGGCAAGGGGAAGGTCCTCGGGATCTATGCCGCTGCCGTCGTCAGTCACCTTGATGAGGCTTTTTCCGCCCTCAACTACCTCCACCAGCACCTTGCCGGCTTCTGCGTCGATGGCGTTCTCCACCAGCTCCTTGACCGCTGAGGCGGGCCGCTCGATGACCTCGCCCGCTGCGATCTTGTTTATGGTATCTTCGTCTAAAAGCCTAATCTTGGCCATCTTTCTCTCTCAGCATCTTTTGATATTCGGCTAACCTGTTCAGAGCATCACGGGGGGTCAGGGAATCGATATCAAGGCTCAGAATCTCTTCTCGGATAGGGTCTTGAGTCTGAGGCTGCAGTGCACTTCCCTCGGGCGAGTCGAAGAATATGAGCTGAGTATATTTCGCTGACTTTCTTCCTCTTTTGGTCTGGGAGAGGGGCTCTATCACCGCCTCTCTCTCGATCTGCTTTAAGATCTCATCCGCTCTCTTCGTTACTGCCTCCGGCACTCCTGCCAGGCGGGCGACGTGAACACCGTAGCTCTTGTCGGTCGCCCCTGGCACAACGGTTCTCAGAAAGGTGATAGTGCCCTTCTCCTCTTTCACGGCGATGCTGTAGTTCTTGACCCCCGGCAGCACGCCTTCGAGCTGCGTTAGCTGGTGATAATGAGTGGCAAAGACGGCCTTGCATTTTACGGCATTGTGCAGATACTCAGAGATGGCCCAGGCGAGGGATAAGCCGTCAAAGGTGCTCGTGCCCCGTCCCACCTCATCCAGCAGCACCAGGCTATCCTTGGTGGCGTTGTCCAGGATATTCGCAAGCTCTGTCATTTCCACCATGAAGGTGCTCTGGCCTGCTGCTAAATCATCGTAAGCGCCGACGCGTGTGAAGATGCGGTCTACCAGGGCGAGCGAAGCAAAGATCGCGGGCACGAAGGACCCGGCCTGGGCCAGGATGGTGCAGAGCGCTATTTGGCGCATGAAAGTGGATTTGCCGGCCATGTTGGGGCCGGTGAGAATAATGAGACGGTTGTGATCGTCACCCAGAAGGACATCGTTGGGCACAAAGCCTCCACGCATGGCCTTGTCCAGGACAGGATGCCGGGAAGCACGCAAGGAAATATTACCCTCCATATTCCACTCCGGTTTGACGAAGGAGTTCTCAGCGGCAACTTTTGCAAAAGCAAGAAGAACGTCCATTTCTCCCAGGGCAGAGGCTCTATCCTGGACAGCCTGGGCATGAGAAGCGATCTTTTCGCGCACCTGGTTGAAGATCTCCTGTTCCAGGGATTTGGCTCTATCCTCAGCCGAGATTACCTTGGACTCCATCTCTTTTAGCTCCGGAGTGATGAAGCGCTCCGCATTGGCCATGGTCTGTTTGCGAATGTAATCTTCAGGAACCAGATGCAGATTTGCCCTGGAGACCTCAAGGTAATAGCCGAAGACGTTGGTGTAACCGACTTTCAGGGATTTTACGCCCGTTCTCCTTCGCTCCTGTCCCTCCAGACGCGAGATCCAGCCCTTTCCATCCCGCAGCAGGGCACGGAGCTGATCCAGCTCTGGGTCAAATCCGTCTTTGACCACTCCGCCATCACGAAGATTGGCAGGAGGATCGTCGGCTATCGACTTTTCTATTAATACTACTACATCCTCCAGAGGACCAAGTTGAGATCGCAGGTCCTGCAAATAAGGCGAAACCACGCTTTGCAGAGCATCAAGCAAGGCAGGGAGCCTTTGCAGTGTGCTCTTCAGGGCTATCAGGTCTCTGGGATTAGCAGCGCCGCAGGAGACCCTGGAGATCAAGCGTTCCAAGTCCGATGCGCCTTTTAGTTTCTCGTCAAGGTCGCTATGCAGCATGGAGTTGCCGAATAGCTCTTCCACTGCGTCCAGACGTCTTTTTATCTTTTCCAAAGAGAGCAGAGGCATCTGGATCCAGCGGGCCAGCGTGCGCGCGCCCATGGGCGTGTACGTCTCGCTCAAAAACTCCAGCAGTGTTCCCCGCCTTGACCGGTCCCGGATGTTCCTCAGGATCTCCAGATTGCGCAATGTTACTTCGTCCAGCACCATGAACTCAGAGCCAAAGTAATGCCGGATCTCGGTTAGGTGACCCAAGGAGTCAAAGTGAGATCGGTGCAAGTAAGAGAGAATCGCTCCGCAGGCGCGAGCGGAGAGCGGCTTGTCCGCCAGCCTGAGATGCTCTGTACAGCCGGGCCCAAACTGGCCTTCCAGGGTTTGAATTGCATTTTCCAGGGAAAAAAAGGATTCTTCCAGGATTTGCAGACGCGTGCCATCCCAGGCGACGGCAAAAGGAGCGATGCACTCTGCCGGTCGAAACCTGGCCAGCTCCGAGCCCAGCCGGTCGGCGGGAATTTCCGTGGTGAGGAATTCTCCGGTAGAGACGTCCGCCAGGGCCAGGCCAATTCTGCCGTTCTCTTCCACCACTGAAGCAAGAAAGTTGTTGCAGGACTCTTCAAGCATGGCAGGCTCGATGATCGTGCCCGGCGTCACCACGCGTGTGATCTCTCTCTTCACCAGGCCCCTGGCAGCTTTCGGGTCCTCCACCTGGTCGCAGATGGCCACCTTGTGCCCGGCCTTGACGAGCCTGGACAGGTAGGTCTCAAGGGCATGGTAGGGGACGCCCGCCAGGGGGATTCTGTTTCCCTCGTCGTCTCTCTGGCGAGAGGTCAGGGTGATGTTCAGATCGCGGGAGACAATGACGGCATCTTCGGCAAAGGTCTCGTAAAAGTCGCCCACTCTGAATAGTAGTATCGCGTCAGGATATCGCTGCTTTTCCCTGGCATACTGCTCCATCAGGGGCGATTGCTTAGCTGCTGGCATTTTGGGTCTATTGTTCCTGAATTTTCCGGATAATTCTTTCTTTTGCCTGTGCGATGAATGCCTTTGCCCAAAGACAAGTCAGATCATCCTCAGATCTTTTGATGTTTTTCGAGGAGGCGAAATTACAGACCGCCTGCAAGAGTTCCTTCGGCCTTTGTCAACTAAAAAGCTTTGCCTGCGAAGCTTCTCCTACACCCAAAGCAGCTGAATTCCCATGAACCGCCTTAAGAGCAGCGAAAGCATTCTGCTTCGATAACCACGTCTGTATATTATAATTCATCCAGATCCAAAAGAGCGGCGGCACTAGATAACTTAAAAAGGGAGATAGAGCCTAGTAAATAATGAGTTTAACACGGAAAGAGTTGCATATAAAGACGTCTTCCGGTTTTCCTGCCAAAGGGAGAAGGTCAGATGAAGCGAAGAGAAAATGATCCTAATAAAGCCAATCAATCATTGCCAGCTTCCCGGCTGAAGGACAGCATATCCGCTAAGGTCAATCAGAAGAAAGCTTTTCATATCGTGGGGATGGGCGGCTCTGCCGGTTCTCTGGAGGCTTTTGAGGAGTTTTTCCGCAACATGCCTGCTGATTCGGGAATGGCCTTCGTGCTGGTATCCCATCTCGATCCAACCCACAAAGGAGTCATGCCCGAGCTGCTTCAGCGCGTGACTTCCATGAAGGTTCACCAGGTTAGAGATGGGATGAAGGTTCAGCCGAACCACGTCTACGTGATCCCTCCCAATAAGGATATGTCCCTTATGCATGGAACTTTGCAACTTTTGAAGCCTTCCATGCCCAGGGGATTGCGCATGCCCATAGATTTCTTTTTCAGGCATCTGGCTGAAGACCAGGGAGAGATGGCCATCGGCATCATCCTCTCAGGAATGGGAACTGACGGCACCTTGGGCCTCAAGGCCATCAAAGAGAAGCTGGGCATGGCCATGGTTCAGGATACAAATTCGGCCAAGTACAACGGCATGCCCCAAAGCGCCATAAACACCGGCCTGGCTGATTATATTGCTCAGGCAAATGAGCTGCCCGAGAAGCTGATGGGATACGTGAGCCACTTTTCGGTCGTGAACAAAAAGCTGCCCCAGATCGATAGGAGAACTCCAGGCGCGCTGCAGAAGATCTTCGCGTTAATTCGCGCCCAAACGGGAAACGACTTCAGCCTCTACAAGAAAAGCACCATTCGACGTCGCATTGAAAGGAGGATGAGCGTCCATCAGCTTAATAACATAAATCAATACGTTCGCTTTCTCCAGGAGAATCCTCATGAGGTCGAGCTGTTATTCAAGGAGCTTCTAATCGGCGTAACTAGCTTCTTCAGGGACCCTGAAGCGTTTGAAGCCTTGAAGCGCGAGGCCATTGCCCTGCTACTGAAAAGCAAACGTTCGGGCGATCCTATACGCATTTGGGTGGTTGGCTGCTCTACCGGCGAGGAGGCCTATTCCATCAGCATGGTTCTCAAAGAATGCATGGATGATCTGAAGCCGAAGACCAATTTCAAAATACAAATATATGCCACGGACATCGATCGGGAGGCCATAGGCGTAGCCCGCCAGGGAATATATCCCGCCAACATCGCCGCTGACGTCTCGCCTGAGCGTTTGCATCGCTTTTTCATAAAAGAGGACGACAGTTATCGCGTCAAAAACGAGATCAGGGAGACGATTGTCTTTGCCCTGCAGAACATCCTTGTGGACCCGCCCTTCACCAAGCTGGAGATACTGAGTTGCCGAAATTTACTCATCTACCTGACCTCGGAGCTTCAAAAGAAGCTTCTGCCGCTCTTTCACTACTCCTTGAATCCGGGAGGGCTTTCTCTTCTTGGGTTCCTCTGAATCAATAGGTTCCTTCACCAATCTATTCACCCCCAAAGACAACAAATGGAAGCTCTTCGAACGCAGAGAGATGCCCCTCGCCCGCAAGGAACCTCTAGAATTTCCCATATTGCCGATGCCTTACGAAGTCCGGGTAAAGGACTCGACAGCACAAAAGTACTCTGAGGCCAACATTGCTGATGTGGCACAGAAGGTGATCTTCCAGACCATCGCGCCACCGGTGGTGCTCATCAATGACAAAGGGGACATCCTCTACCTCACCAGACGGACCGGAAAATACCTGGAACCGCCAGTCGGAAAAGCGAACATGAACATCTACGCCATGGCGCGTGAGGGTCTGAGGGCAGAGCTGGGAATTGCCATACGTAAATCTCTGAACGACAAGGCGAAGATTACCATAAGAGGTTTGAGAGTTAAGACGAACGGGTCCGATCAGGAGATCAATCTCACGGTCATTCCTTTTGAAGAGCCGGAGATGATGCGCGGGCTGATGGTAGTCCAGTTTGAGGATGTAGAGGATCATCCTGAGGGAGCCACACCTGCTGCGAAGAAAAGGGCCAAGTCTGTTTCGGGCCTCGAAGCAATCAACAGCGAGCTGGAGAAGGAACTCCAGTACACCAAGGAGCATCTTCAGACAGTCATTGAGGAGATGGAGACCTCGCAAGAGGAGCTGAAATCCACAAACGAGGAGCTTCAATCGACCAATGAGGAGTTGCAAAGCTCAAACGAGGAGCTGATAACCTCCAAGGAGGAGATGCAATCCCTCAACGAGGAGCTGACGACCCTCAACTCCGAACTCCAATCCAAGAATGATGAGCTCTCCGATGCCAACAATGATATGAAAAACCTTTTCAACAGCATGCAGGTTCCGACCATATTCTTGGATAACGACCTGAAGATAAAACGGTTTACGCCTCAAGCCATGAGGATCGTCAGCCTGATTCAGGGCGACATTGGACGCCCCATCACGGATATCGTTTCCAACCTGCAATACGAAGGGCTGATCGAGGACATAAAAGAGGTTCTGCAGACGCTGGCCTTCAAGGAAGACCAGGTGGAGACCAAGGATGGCACCTGGTATACGATGCGCATCGTGCCCTATCGCACGGCTGCAAATGTCATCGATGGTGTTGTAATTACTTTTTCTGATATTGCGGCCTTAAAGAAGCTCGAAGGGTCGCTGCAGGAGCGCACCAAGTACGCAGAGAGCATCTTCAACACCGCTCGGGAACCTATGTTGGTGCTGAGAGGCGACCTGAGGATTATTTCGGCCAATCCCTCCTTTTACAGGCTATTTCGTGTCCCGCCCAAGGAGACCGAGGGTCAGCTTCTATACGATCTTGGAAACGGACAGTGGAACATCCCAGCTCTAAGTAAGCTTTTGTTGGAGATTTTGCCTGCGGATACCACTGTTGAGGGATTTCTGGTCGAGCATGATTTTCCCCAGATCGGTCGCAAGAGGATGCTCCTCAATGCGCGAAGGCTTATGCAAGAGGAATCGCATGAGCCGCTTATTCTCCTGGCCATGGAGGACATCACAGATCGCAATCTAGAGCCGCACAAGGACGCTAAGTAATGAAGAATAAGAAGACTCAATTGAAAGAGAGCAGTGATTTGCGCAGCCAGGCTGAGGCGCAGCTGAATCAAGGCAGAAGCGATCCTATCACCGCCGAGGATGTGACGGACGAAAGGCGTCTGCTTCATGAGCTGCAAGTTCATCAGATCGAGCTGGAGATGCAAAATGAGGAGCTTTTGCGTGCCAAGCTTGAGGCAGAGGAGGCGCTGGCGAGGTATTCCGACCTCTACGAATTTGCACCCATCGGGCTGTTCACCATTGACACCTTTGGACAGATCCTGGAGGTAAATCTCACGGGAGCTGCGCTCCTGGGCATGGAAAGACATTTCCTTTTGAAAAAGCGCTTTGATCAGTTTGTTGCGCCTGAAGATCGCCCTTCTTTAGAGCATCTCTGCCAGCAGGCCTTCAGGACCGGTGTCAAGCAAACCTGTGAATTGAAACTTATCACGAGCGAAGGTTCAGAGACGTATGTTCGCATTGAAGGTACGGTAACAAATGATAGCCTACTGAATGAAAGAAAGTTCAGGCTCGCGGTAATCGATATCACTGCGCGTAAGCGGGCAGAGGATGCTCTGAGCGAAAGAGAAGCAAAATATCGTTTGCTGGCTGAGAACACTGCCGACGTAATTTGGATTCTTGATGTCGGCTCAATGCGCTTTACTTATGTTAGCCCTTCGGTCGAGA
The DNA here is from genome assembly GCA_964589745.1 of uncultured Methanotrichaceae archaeon. Lineage (GTDB taxonomy): Archaea > Halobacteriota > Methanosarcinia > Methanotrichales > Methanotrichaceae > Methanothrix. Next base: position 2,532 of record CAZPUO010000060.1, on the reverse strand, counting down.
GATTACGTGGATACACCCCGGAGGAGGTGCTGGCTCAATCCTTCGATGAGTTCCTGACACCTTCCTCGGCCGCCATGATTCGTGCCTTGCTGGCAAAACGCGTGCCAGCTTTTCTTGGCGGAGATTTAAGCGCAGTCACTGAGACTCGCAATGTAGAGATACCTCGTAAAGATGGCTCAATTGTCTGGGCCGAAGCGGTGACAACGCTTTTTAAGTCCAGCGAAGGCACCGTAAAAATATTGGGTGCGACTCGCGACATCACCGAGCGCAAGCGAGCCGAGGAAGCCCTGCGCGAGAGCGAGAAGAGGTATAGGGACCTTGTCGAGAATGCAAACAGCATCATAATACGGATGGATATCGAAGGCAAAATATCCTATTTTAATAATTATGCTCAGAAGTTTTTCGGCTATTCCTTCGAAGAGATGCTTGGAAAGGATGTGAAAATTCTTATCCCTCCAATTGAGAACGGCAGCGGGCGTAGTTTGAATGAGATGGCAGATAATATTCTCAGGAATCCTGACGATTTCGTAGACAATATAAATGAAAACATCCGAAAAAACGGAGAAAGCGTCTGGATATCATGGAGAAACAAAGCGATCAGAAATGCCAATGGTGACATTGTTGGGAACCTTGCGATCGGACAGGACATCACTGAGCGCAAGCGAGCAGCGGAATCCCTGCAGGTGAGCGAAACACGCTACCGCTCACTCTTCAACAGCATGAGCGAAGGTTTCGCGCTCCACGAGATAATCTGTGACGAAGATGGCGAGCCTATCGATTACCGTTTCCTTGATATAAATCCGGCCTTCGAGAAACTAACCGGCCTAAATCGAGAGGATGTGATAGGCAAAACTCACAATGAGGTCATACCAGGCGACGACCCAAGCTGGGTCAAAGAATACGGCGTTGTCGCCATCACAGGAGAATCCGCTCGTTTCGAGAACTATTCCCCAACATTAAAGAGACACTACGGTGTATTTGCCTATCGCCCAGCACCACGTCAGTTTGCGGTTATATTCATGGACATTACGGAACGAAAACATCGTGAGGAGCAGATCGCGAAGCTGACGCGGCTCTACGCAGTGCTCAGCCAGGTGAACGAGGCGATAGTTCGAATCCGTGATGAAAAGTCCCTATTTTCCGAGGTATGCGGAATTGTGACGGGAGAAGGCGACTTTCTTTTGGTCTGGATTGGGCAGGTAAAAGAACAGCAGGTAGTTCCGGTAGCCTGGAGCGGCCCGGCCGCCGATTACCTGAAAGAGATCAAAGTGGAGGTGGAGGGCGATTTGGGCAAAGGACCGACAGGCACCTGTATCAGAGAAGATCGGCCCGTGATCAATAATGATTTCCTGACCAATCCTGCGACTTCTCCCTGGCGTGAGCAGGCAAAGCGTTACGGATTCCGCGCCTCAGCCGCTTTTCCCCTGCGCCGCCAGGGCAAGCCCATCGGCGCTTTCACGCTCTATTCCTCCGATCCTGGCACCTTTGACGAAGAGCAGGTCGGTCTGCTCGAATCGCTGGCTTCCGATATTTCCTATGCCCTGGATGCCATCGATCAGGAGAGCCTTCGTGCCCAGGCCGAGCAGGTCCTTACCAAAAGCAGAGATGAGCTGGAGCAAAGAGTCCAGGAAAGGACCGTCGAGCTGACCCACACTAAGGAAGAGCTGGAGTTGATGAATGAACAGCTCCAAGTGGAGCTAGAGCAGCATCGAAAGCTTGAAGCCGACCTCATGGAGGCTAAGGACGTAGCAGAAGAGGCAGTCGAGGCCAAAGCGGCGTTCCTGGCCAACATGTCCCACGAACTTCGCACGCCCATGAATGCCGTTATCGGCTTTACCAGCCTGCTTCTGGATGAGCCCTTGACCTCTGAGCAAAAGGATTGCATTGAGGGCATAAGGGACGGCGGGCAAGCCCTCCTTGGTCTCATAAACGATATTCTGGACTTTTCCAAAGCAGATAAAGAGAAGGTGAAGCTGGAGCGTCAACCTTTCAGTCTCAAACACTGCATCGAGTCATCCCTCGATATGGTAGCATCCCAGGCAAACCAAAAGGGCCTGAATCTCTCCTATACCATCGGCTACGGTACGCCGGATACTATCCTGGGCGATCCTGGAAGGCTCAGACAGATCTTGGTTAACCTCCTTGGCAATGCGGTTAAATTCACAGATGAGGGAGACGTGTCTGTCTTCGTTTCCTCCAAAAACGCGAAGGGCAGCATGCGCGAAATTCTCTTCGCCGTCAAGGACACAGGCATAGGCATACCGCCCGAAAAATTAGATAAAATCTTCGAGCCGTTTACTCAGGTGGAACGAGTCATAAGCCGCAAGAGAGACGGCGTCGGTCTAGGCCTTGCCATAAGCAAGAAGCTCGTGGAACTTATGGGGGGAAAGATCTGGGCCGAGAGCCTTCCAGGTCAGGGCACAACCCTTCAATTCACCATTGAGGCGGAGATCATTCCCGGAGGATACCAGGATTTGGGAGCGGCGGATGAAGCAGCTTTTCCGGAGAGCTTTGCAGAGCAAAACCCTCTAA
>CAZPUO010000059.1:0-12540 GCA_964589745.1 uncultured Methanotrichaceae archaeon | reverse complement strand
TCCTTCACGCCAAGCCGAGTCATGTCCTGCTTGTCCAGGATTATCTGGGCGCTGAGCTGGCGATACTCATCCGTGTACAATCCTTTCTTCCTGGCCTCGTTCTGGAAGATATCCTGGAAGGCCACGATGGTCACCTCTACCTCCATTCTAGATCGCCTCCTTTATCCTGGTCAATATCTGCTCATCCGAGAGATTGCCAGTCTTGAAGATCGCCTCGAACTCTATCTTGGCACCGTCCAGGCGCAGGCTGCTGCCTCCAGCCTCCAGGCCGTACATGGCCGAAGGAATGACCACCCGGGCCGCATTCGTGGTCAGAGTCTGGCGTGGATCGATGGCGATGAGCGAGGTCTTGGCCAGGGCGCGGGCAGTGCCGAACGGCAGTGCCGACAATGGATCCGCGCCTATCACCAGGGCGGCGTCGCAGTTCTTTGCCGCAGCCATAACGCTCTGCTCCGGGCCGTGTATAACCTTGCCGCCCTGGAACGAGACGCGATTTATGAAGCCTGTCTCATCAAGCAAGAGTTGGTTGAAGCCGCGCATGTTGTAATGCCCAACTATAGGAATTACCTTAAAGGTGCTCATTTCATTCAACTTAGCCGCCAACCTTACCAAAAGATCCGTCTTCTCCTGCAGAGAGGAGACCATACCAAATCCCGGAAAGAGCACACCATATTCGGTCTTGCGCAGAACCGTACCAAGCTCGATCATGCGCTTCTTGTCCCCGAACCTGGGGATCTTGCCGTCCAGTACGGCCAGGATCGATTCTATGAACTCGGCGTCCTGCCCCGGTGGCACGCGGAAGTAGTAATTGCTGCATAGCCTAGCTGTGGCGGACTTTCTAACGTCCACGGCAATGCAGATCCTCTCTTCCTCGTAGCTCTTCTGCCTCTTCTCACCGCGCGGATAGTAGGCGAACCGGGACAGAAGCCGGGGATAGCTGTTGGAGGGGTCCGCTCCCCAGAAGACGGAGGTGTCAGCGTAGTTCCTAACGTCATCCAGCGTACAGGTGGGAACCTTACCCGTCAATACCAGCTCCATCAGAATTCCCTGGCAGAAGGAGGAGGTGTCGTCTATGGTCGCGCCCAGCCTTCGGGCCAGGTCTATGCCAGCGGCCTGTGCCTCCAGAGAGGAGTTGGACCAGCCGTAGAGCAGAGGGCGCTCGGCGCTCTTCAGGATCTCCGCCGCCTTGCCTATGGCCTGATCCAGTGAGACCTCTTTTCCGTCGATCGTGGGACGAGTCCGCTCTGTGAAGAGCGCCTGGAAATGAGCGTATCCCTTGCGACAGAGGTTCTTGGCCTGGGAGATTGATCCGTCCTTCAAAACCAGCTCAATATCCTCGCAAAGCAAGGAGCAGCCTGTGCATACCACCATTAATTTATCACCGCCGTTTTCACCTATACGAACTCTATGGCCTGGCTCGGACAGGTGACGGTGCAGGCATTGCAGAGAACCTTGTTTGGCCCGAAGCGACGACATTCTTTGACGTTCATGCACTTCACAACTCCGTCCTCCACGGTCAGAATCACCTTATCCCCTTGCGGCCCCAGGCCCACGGCGCACCTTGTCGGCTCCGCCGCCACGTTGACCGGACAGGCTACCACGCAGTTGCCGCAGCCAAAGCACTTCTCAGGGTGTATGATCAGGCCCGTCTCCGATGCCTTTTCCAGGGGCGCCAGCAGCTCCTTCAGCTTTTTGAACTTGTCTTGGTACTTTAGGTTTTGCAGGGAAGGGCAGTCTTCAAGCTTTTTCTCCCGATTGAGAAGGGCTACAGCGAGGGCCATACAAGAGACATATCCGCACTCTTTGCAGGCCTCCTTTGGCAGTAGCTGGTAGATCTCCATGGCGCTGACCATAAACTGATACCTCGATCTGGAAAGATGCGGGTTAACCTTTTTCCTCGATTATATTTATTGCCTGCGCAAACCTTTTCATAGTTCTTAATCTAAAAAAGAACCTGAATGCCCTTCCTGAATCCCCTGGCCCTCTTGGGGCTCTTGAGCATAGTTCCCCTGATAATAATATATCTCATCCGGCCCAGACCCAAAGAAATCCTCTTTTCCTCCAACATCTTCCTGCGTGAGGGTGAAGCGGAGCGCTCCGCCGTGCTCAGCCGCCTGATCAGCGACCCCCTCTTCTGGGTCCAGCTTCTGGTTCTCTGCTCGCTTTCCGTGGCCGCCGCCGGACCCTACACCCTGGAGGAAGGTGCGGCAAGCAGCCATCTCGTAGTCGTCCTGGACTCCTCGGCGAGCATGGAAAACAGCTTCACTAGAGCCATGAGTCTGATCGATCCTTACTTGAACAATTACGAGAGGATCAGCATAGTCCTTGCTGAGAATATCCCCATCGCCGCGCTCCAGGAGGGCAGCAGCGCCGAAGCCATGGACACGCTAGCACGCCTTAAGCCAAAGGCCGTCTCTGCGGATCTATCAAGCAGCATGATCCTGGCCAGTAACCTTCTCGGCCCGCAGGGCGGAAATATCCTGGTGGCCTCCGACTTCATAAGCTGGACGGGCGACGACCCCGAAGCCACGCGCAAGCTCCTGCAGGCAAGCGGAAAGGTGAGCATAGTCTTTGCAGACTCCTACCAGGGAGGAGACAATGTCGCCCTTGTGGAGGGCTGGAACGTAGCCGGCCCAGGATACGTCAACCACACCGCGCAGGTGCATAACTTTGGTCCTGCTAGAACTGTCCCCATCACCATAACCGGCCCGGGCGGATCCTCGAGCCAGACGGCGAACATCCCCCAGGATGGGGACTATTACCTCTCCTTCACCGCCTATCCCGGAGTCAATGAGATCTCCCTTGGCCTGCAGGATGCCATCGCCTGGGACAACCACGCCTACGTCTACGTGCCTGTGCTCGGCGAAAAAAAGGTGCTCTACCTGGGCGAGTCTGGGCCCGCTCTCGCCGCTCTGCGCTCCCTGCCCAATGTGCGTGTCGAGACATCCGGCGATTACAGCAACTTCGACCTGGTGGTGGCAGCCAGAAACGCCTCCCAGGATGGCAAGCTCAACCGCTACATCGACGGGGGCGGCAAGGTGATCTTCATCGGCTCTGACCTGGAGAGTCCCGAGTACCTGCCTGTGCGGGTGACGGGCGAGGCCACAGGATCGGCGAGCCTCTGGGTCCGCAATCAGGGCTTCACCGAAGGTGTGCACTTCGATGAGATCGGCATCTTCAGCTACCTGGAGGCCACACCCCGGCGGAACTCTCAAACATTGGTCGAGGCCAACGGCGTTCCTGTCCTTACTTACTGGCGGCTCGGAAAAGGCACCGTCATCTACAACGGCCTGGAAGCGGACTCTGACTTCTATCTGCGGCCGGAATACCCCATATTTTGGTACCAGATGGTCGACTGGATCACGGGGGTACCTGACATCGAAGCGTCCAATCACAAAACAGGAGAGCTCATACCCCTGGGCGAGACAGTGACGGCCGAAACTCCCTCCGGCACGGTCACCACCGCCAATCTGCTGCTGGACGAGGTGGGCATCTATCGCTTCCATGGCGAGACAGTGGCAGCAAATATGTACGACTCCAGAGAGTCATCCTTGACCCGCAGCTCCGGTGTCTTGGCGGGCCAGTTTCAGAGCGGAAGCCGGGAAACGCTTGTAGAAAATGACCTCTCCAACTGGGTCATCGCCCTGGCTACCCTGGCAATCCTGCTGGAGCTGCTCATCATGCGCTGGAGGCGGGAGACATGATCCTGGACCCGTACTTTTCCACGCCCGAGCTTCTCTATGCGATCCCCGTGCTCCTCATCCTGGGAGCCATCTACATTCACACCAGTGCCAAGGACAAGCTCCTGGCAGAAACCCGGCTCGCCATCTTCTGCCTGATCATCGTCGCGGCTGCCAACCCCTACTTTGTAGAGACGCACACCGTACAGTCAGAGAAGCCCAGCATCGCCATCCTGGACGACAGGACTGGATCCATGGAGGTCTTTGATCCAGATGTCGCGACGCGCGTGTCCGCTTTTGCGAATGCGCAGGTGCGCTCCTTCTCGGGGGACTCTACGCCCTTGGGCGACAAGATCCTCCAGTACTCCCTGCCAGGCGAAACTCTGGTCCTAGTCTCGGACGGCTACAGCAACAGCGGGCGCGCCCTCCCGGATGCACTTGCCTTGGCCACCGCATCGAATACAACCGTCTTCGCCATCTCACAGAATCCTGTCAAGGAGGACGCCAGCGTGGAGATATCCGGGACGAACACCGCCGTTTTGGGAGGAGACTATCCCTTTACGGTGATCGTTAGATCCTCGGGCCGCTATCAGGGACCGCTATCTGTCCTTGCAGACGATAGACCGATCTATTCCGGCGATGTATCGGCCAATGAAACCACCTCCATCAAGATCTCTCATGCCTTCCTTGAGACAGGAAATCATATTTTGCGAGCAACGATCGCTCCCGACGTCCAGCCCTTGAACAATAATTATCAAAAAGCGGTCTACGTCGTCCCCAAGCCCGAGGTTTTGCTGATCTCCGACAGCGACTCCCCTCTGGCCAAGGATCTGTCGAGCCTCTACAAGCTGACCCTGGTCTCAGCGCTTCCCACCAGCCTGCAAAGCTACAAATCCATAGTCCTCGATGACCAGAGATACAGCGCCAATCTTGATGCACTCAAAAATTATGTGCGCGATGGTGGCGGGCTGGTAGTGGTAGGAGGCCAGAACTCCTTTGATTTTGGCGGCTACTACAACTCCAGCCTGGAGGAGATACTGCCCGTGCAATCCTTCCCCAGCACCTTCGAGGGCGGCAAGACCCTGGTATTCGTGCTGGACATATCCTTCAGCCTGCTCTCCACCCGCACCAGTGACGGCACATCTTTATTGGATTACGAGAAGGCCCTGGCCGAAGAGCTGCTCAAATCCCCCGACTTCCAGGATTACAAGGTGGGCCTGATCGTCTTCGGCACCAAGGCCTACGATGTGCAAGATCCCGTACCGCTCTCCCAGGGCAGAACCGTCCTAGAGGATAGGATTGCCAGCCTTGCACCCACAGGCACTGAAAACACCTACCTCGACAACGGACTGCAGCTGGCCTGGGAAATGCTCAATGCCAGTGGCGGCGGTAAGGGAGAGCTGATAGTGCTATCTGATGGCAACCTCTGGAACTACGAGGATGTTTTCCAGCATTCGGCCCACCTGCTGAGGCAAATAAACACCACCACTCGATTGATCCAGGTTCAGGCTATACCCGGAAGGATGGGGAGATTTGATGAGCTGGCTAGCCAGACGGGATCGGAGTATGCATCATTCGTCTATCCTGCCTCGCTGACCACCAAGGTTTCTTCGACACCGTCAGGAAAACCCCCCGAGGAGAAACCCCTTGCAGGATATCCCATCTCCGTGGCCAATAAGGATAACTACATCACAGCCGACCTGGACCTGAACGCCACGATTTCAGGTTTTAATGATGTCACGCCTAGACCCGGTGCTCAACGGCTGGTGATCATGGCCGATGGCAAGCCCGTTCTTACGACATGGCGTTACGGTCTGGGCCGGGTGGCGGCATTCACCACGGACGACGGCAGCGCCTGGGCAGGTTCGCTATATGCACCCCCAAGCTCCCAGCTGATTTCGTCCATGGTCAATTGGGCCGTGGGGGATCCGCGTCCCGAGGATGATCGCGTGGAGGCAGAGGACGGCTGGCTGGGAACGCCCCTTCAGATTACCATCGATAGCAATGCCAGGCCCAGCCTGCCCGGCACAAGCGTAGAGAAGGTGGGCGATAAAAGGTATGTAGCGACCCTGATACCGAACAGCACCGGCATCTACTACATCGGCGACTATGGGGTAGCAGTCAACTACCCCCTGGAGTACAGAGATATCGGCTTCAATCCTGAGCTGACCAAGCTGATTATGGCCAACGGCGGAAAGGTCTTCACAGAAGATGAGGCCCGGCAAAGCCTGATCGCCGAGGCGGGTCGGCTAAGCCAGAGGACGGTTCAGGAAAGGGTCTCCAAAAGGGACCTCCTGCTCTTTTTGGCCCTGGCTATCTTCCTTGTAGATGTGGTAATGCGAAAGGTAGGCGAGATAAGAAGACGAGGCAGATCGAGGCGTTCCGCGCCTTGAAAGCTTACCATTAGATTTTAATAGCATAATCAGCTTTATTGAGGGTATATTTGCGGAGGTAACTGCCACCAAATGAGTTCTCAAATGTGTACCGTCTGCGGCCTTCCCCAGGAGCTCTGTATCTGCGAGGAGGTTGCCAAGGAGCAGCAAAGGATAGCGGTGAAAGTCCAGAAACGCAGGTATGGAAAAGAGGTGACAGTCATCCAAGGCATTGATCCTCACGAGATCGATCTGCAGGAGCTGTGCACTCATCTCAAATCCAAGCTGGCCTGTGGTGGGACTGTCAAGGAGAGCCTGATAGAGCTGCAAGGCAACCATATTCAAAGGATAAAGGAGATCTTGGTGAAGAAGGGATTTGGCGCAGATCAGATAAGCACTTAAAGCCCACGTCGGGCTAATCGCCAAAGATCTGCAAGCCGATCCTAGCGCTTGCCTATTTTCCTGAAAGTGGACGTTTAAGATAATATGATAAGCCTATCAAAAATCAACAAGATTTATCTGCAGATCATATCAAATAAGTTTATTATATGAATTCGTTTCAAAATTATCTTTGGCTAACTAGACCAAGCAAATTTCAATTTCCAAACGAGAATCAGCTGGAATATAGATCATGTGGAGACAGCCTAAACTAAAGTTGCTTTGGGAGTTTTGAAATGAGTTTGATGATCATATCGAACGAATATCAAACGAGTTCGTCAGAATATAAAATTATTGAGAAATATTAAATAAGAGCTGCTTAAATCTTGCCGTCCTCGTCGTATTTTTCCGGGTGGTAGACCTTCTCCATGGCCACGTCGCCCTCCACGCCCATTACAATGGAAAAGATCCATTCGCTGAGCTTGGCACAATGCTCAGGGATGCACTCCTCGATACAGCCTGCGCAGGGCTCGAAGGATTCCTCAGCCAGTAAAGAACAAAAACGTCTAGCGTTGGCGCCCTCGGTGTAAAAGAGCCTGAAGGTTCTCACTCCGTCGGCCGCCTCCACCTCGCGGGTAATGAGATTCTCTTTGAGAAGTTTGGCTACAATGCGAGAGCATTTACGGGAATCGATCTTCAGAATCTTCCATAGATCGCTCTGGAGGGCGCCCTCAGGATGCAACTTTATATAAGCCAGCGCCTCCTCAGCAGACATTTTTGACCTCCTTACTCAACAGGACTTATGAGAATTATGTTGTTGCCTCGTAAGATAACGGAACCCAGAGAACGAGTCTTCTCGCCGCCTATCAGCTCTACAGTCTCCAGAAGGTGAAGATTCAGATACTCGTCTACGCTGTTGAGAACTCCTTCCAGGACATAGCGCGGTGAGCCCTTCATTTCCACCTGGATCTTGCTGCCTACCATACTCTGCACCTTTTTAGTGGGAAACATAATCAGAACTCCTCAATTATTGGGATTAACAATTACCTCAAAGCTCTAAGCATGATTTATTTAAAGGCAATAGAATTTTATGCGTCCTCTAAACGGATACTACGCCTTTTACACCAGCCACACTCTTCTTGAGTTCCTTTTCGATGAAGTTCTTCAAGGTCATCTGTGAGAAAGGACAACCTGCGCAGCTCCCCTGCAACTTTACCTTGACGATTCCATCCTCTATATCGATAAGCTGAACATCTCCGCCATCCACGCGCAGGCCTGTCCTGATTCTTTCCAGGGCGGCCGCCACGTCATCCTTGAGGTTTTGCATAAACACTTAGTCCCCTTTCACCTTTATAGATGTAACTTTGTGCCCGATGATCGTGTACCTTATTCCTTTTAAAGCTTCCTCGAGCTGCTTTATGAGCTTCTCGCACTTGTCGGAGTTCACAACGGTATTCACCATCATTCCCGGCTCGGATTGGTTCCTGATCGCAGTCAGTGCCATATCCGGATCCTCGCTCAGGCGAAAGCTCTTCCAAGTCTTCGGAGACATTCCCTGGTATTCGATCAGGTAAAAGCCAGTGATGCCCAGCTCGGTTAAGGTATTGATGACTCGAACTAGATGCTCGTGATCAACGAAGATCTTGACCATGGTCTTCATGGAATTCCCCTACCTATATCGACCATTGAACTTTAAATAACTTCGCGAGATCCAGATATTCTTTTATCCTCCGCGACCAGTCAGGCGTTATCATGGCAGATAGAGATATCAGGGATGTACTGAAGGGCATGGGAATAACCGAAGATGAGATCGTCACGGCCGCGATGGAACTCTACTTCCCCCATCCGGGTGTGGAAACGCGCGAGAAGGCGGAGGCCAGGTTTCGCAAAGAGATGACGCTTGCGTTCTCAGACCCCAATCTTGCGATTCTCATTTATGCAGGTGTCCTTCTGGAGTCGGAAGGGTCCAAGGCCAACCTGCCCAACTTAAGGCCTTCCGATTACGAGAACGACCTGACCTGCCTTATCGCGGATGAGGTGCTGGGCCTCGCCATTGCCAAATATGTGGGTGGCTACAAGGGCCTATTCGATTATGTTCGCTACGACAAGGCCAAGCCGGGAATACTGGCCCGTTTGGGCCCTTTCATGGATGATGTGGTTGCAGGCCTCATAGGCGGCGTCTCCGCTAACATGTACACCAGGGCGGTGTTGGACTGAAGGAACTGCTCTTCGCATTAAAGTCGGGATTCGGCTGGCTCTCCACCATACCGGTGGGCATCTCCATGGAGGGAATTGATGCCCTCATGCGACACGTTTACGTATTTCCCGTGGTGGGCCTGGTGCTGGGGATGATCATTGGGGCAGCTGCATATATCGCGATACTGGCGCTGCCTTCAAATCTCGTAGCCATAATAGTAATCATGGCCATCTACAAGCTCTGCGGTATAAACCACATCGACGGACTGGCAGACTTTGGAGATGGAGTGATAGCCCACGGCACCCTGGAGAAGAAGATTTCGGCCATGAAGGACGTTTCCTTGGGCACAGGAGGCGGGGTATTCATTGCAGTGCTTCTCCTGACTACTTTTGCCGTCGTCTCCGATCTTCCAGCAACGCTCCTGCCCCTGGCCCTGCTGGTCGCAGAGGTCTCAGCCAAAGAGGCTATGATCGCCTTTGCGGCCTTCTCCCGGCCCCTGCAGAAGGGATTTGGCCAGATCATGATAGAGCAGACCACTGGAAAAGAATTCTCCATCGGCCTGGTCATATCCGCGATCATCTGCACTGCTGCCTTAGGCCCCTTGGGCCTGGCCATGCTGGCTGCCGCTCAAGGTGCGGCCCTTTACATGGTCCAGGTGGCGAAGAGGAACTTCGGAGGTGCCACGGGCGATGGCATCGGCGCGACCAACGAGGTTGCCAGGGTGGTGGCCCTGGCAGCCGCTCTAACCCTGGGGGGTGTCCTTTCCTGGATGCCCTGGTAATGGCTGGCGGGCGCGGTTCGCGGCTCAAGATGGGAGAGAAGCCGCTGGTTACGCTCTTCGGAAGGCCGCTAATCGACTACGTGACCTGCGCGCTGCAGGATAGTTCCGTAGAAAGGATCTTCCTGGCTACCACGGATAACGTTCCCAAAACCAGGATATGGGCCGAGAAGAGAGGGTTGAGGATAATGGATACGCCAGGAAGAGGATTTGTAGCGGACATGATTTTTGCCGTAGAAATGGCAAGGGTCACTGACCCCATATTGGTCATCATGGCCGATCTGCCGCTAATCACCCCGGATCTCATCGACGAGATCATCGAGATATATGAAAAGAGGCCGGAGCCTGCGCTCTCCACGCATACTCCCCTCCGCCTGCACCGCCTTCTTGGACGCCGACCTGATTCCCTCTTCAACTACCAGGGCCAGCTCATCGTCCCCTCAGGCATAAATGTTCTGGACGGGGCAGACATAAAGAAGGAGCAGGAGGACTACCATTTGATCCTGGAAAGGATGGAGCTGGCAGTAAATGTGAACGTTGTGGATGACCTCAAGCTCTGCGAGAAGATGATGCAAGGTGGTATCCTTTGAACGACTCTGTAAATATAAACGGCGAGAATTTCTCGGCCGACGACCTCCGACTGCTCGCAGGAGAAGACGAGGTCAGGGAACCGAAAGGCCATGTCCTTCTCTTGGCCAGAGCCCTGCGAAATCCCATGAGGCTGCCCTGGTTTTTGAAGGATATCTGCAGTCTTTGCTTGAAGGAGGAAGAGCAGAGGGAGATGAGGCTTTCCCTGATCAGGGTGCAGGTCGAGGCCGAGCTGAGGATGAACGAGGATATCCAGCGATATCAGCAAAGACGATACGTAGCCCAGGTGATCGAGATCCTGCTCTTCAACGAACTTCTGCTGGCGCCGCGCGAGCCGGTGGAAGAGGGGGAGACGGAATAGGCTGGCGCTTTTCTAGGTTGGGCGATAATATCAAACAGAGGTAACCTGGAAATAGAGGAGATGAAAAAAAGATATCCACTAATTTAGTTCTTAATTTCTTTCTTCACTCTGTTTATCCCATACCAAAGGCCTATTCGGTTTTATTAACTCGCACCGATCCCATTATCTCCTCGAAGTCCTCTTGCTCCAGCAAGCAGTTGAGAGCCACATAGCTCTTGGTCATTTCAGTGTTGGTGAAAGAATCAAAAGACGGGTGATAGGCCCAGGCCGCTCCGCGCCACTTGCGGCTCAGGTCAGATGAATAACCCTCCGCCATCCTGCCCTCTGTACCATCTACCTCGATGGAACTTTTGCTGGGCGAGGTTACCTTGAAGCTATTGATGTAAGCATTTAGAATGTTGTCAAAGTTCTCCTCGCCTGCCTTCATGAGCGTGGCATAGCTGAAGAAGGCAAACCAACCTAACTGGTGGCCAGCTTCGTCCACAAGGTAAAGCGCATCGATGCTGGTGCCATCCTGCTGGGGAGGATTATGCTCTGGTTGAAAACTGAGGTTCTGGGTACAATTGAACTGCACCATCCAGGGGCCCACGCTCTCCTGATACGATGTTGCCTGAACTATGCCCACCAGCACTAATAACAGTACAGAGTAAAAAAATTTCATCGTTTCGCCCCTTTTACATGTTGGTCACATTGGTCACATGAAGCGAGTTCACGATCTCCTCGAACTCGGGCTGCTCTTGGAGGCTATCAAAACCAATAAAGTGTTTTGTGACGTTGGTATTGGTGAAGGAGTCAAACTCAGAATTATAGGGCCAGACCACGCCTCTCCATTTACGGCTGAACTCCGAGGAGTATCCTTCGCCAAGCCTGCCATCGGCTCCGTCCACCACCGTCGAGCTCTTGGCAGGCGCGGTAACCTTGAAGAGGCCCACGGCACTGTCCAGCATTTTATCCAGGAAGTCCTCCGAAGCCTTCTGAGGGTTGGAGTAGCTGCGGAAGGAGAACCACGCCACCTCGTGGCCCGCTTTATCGATCAAAGTCATCATCCACCAGCTATAGCCTTCTTGAGTCGGCTCCTCATATTGGTTTCTGAAGTTCATGCCCGGTGTTCCATTGAACTCCACAATCCAGGGACCAGCGGTCTTCTTATAGAGCGTTCCTTCTACCCCTGTCAGAAGAAGTGCCAAAATCAGTAGGCATAATAATATTCGTCTCATTTTATCCCTCTTTGGATCTGCAAGTCTCCTGAAGTGATCGATCCTTAACAAATAAATATTATGCTCTTACTCATCAAGACAGTTTTTGATAAGAGTTCCTGGCTTTCGAAGTTATTTTGGTTTCATAAAAGATAATCGTGAGGCTTATCAACCGCATCCACAGCCGCCGGATGCCCCGCCTGCAGTTGAGGTTGTGGACCCTCTCGATTCCGCGATTGGATACATGATATTTCTGTAACCGGCTAGGTTCTTGTTGGCCCTATCGCTAGCATAATGGGACAGATCAAGGGGAACCAGGGCAGGAGCGCTGCTCATTGTTGAGTTGTTGATGGAAGAATTGCCCATCGACGAATTGTTCATAGGCAGGTCTATCGGCGCGCTGCCCAGGGCATAAGGCGCACTCCCACTGGTGCCTTGGGAGCCTGCCAGATTGAGATCTCCCATGTAAACCATAGTTCCCTCCGGTGACCATTGGGCAGAGGCGTCAAAGGCCACAAAGACAAACAGAAACTCCAGGATCATCACAGCGATCTTGTTATTGAACATGACTTTTTATTCCTCCCAAACCTAAACGGACAAAGAAATTCTGATGAAATAAAAGAGATTGTGTGCCCGCGGAGGGCACAATCTCGTACAACAATTGGCCCTCTTACTTGGGCGGCCAGAAGTTCTTCATCCACTCGGAGATGCGTCCGGAATCCTCAGGTCCGACCATGATCTTGGCCTGACCAGCGAACAGATCCTCTAATTCGCCGCTGAACTTGGCGGCCATTCCTGGCAACACCAGGCCAGCATATTTCTGGCCCTTCCAGTCGAAGCCAGTCTCTCCCATGGATTCCTTGATCTTGGTTGGAGTCAGCTGGCCACCGGCGACCGATGCCTGCACGCCGATTCCGTCCGTGTTGATGCACAGAATGTAGGAATTAATGTCGTTGGAGGCGATATCCGACTCGACCGTGTAGTAAGTCA